>JAVFAE010000162.1:0-4421 GCA_034002605.1 Weeksellaceae bacterium
TTAAACCTAATCCTAAGGCTTTCTTTTATCTTCTCGTATTTGCTTGAAATAACTGGGAGATAGTCCGGTTACTTTTTTAAATTGGTTACTCAAATAGGCCACACTCGAATAATTCAGGCGGAAAGCAATCTCAGTCAAAGATAATTCATCATAAACCAAGAGTTCTTTTACCTTTTCTATTTTTTGAGCTATAAAATATTTTTCAATGGTCGTCCCTTCAACTTCTGAAAATAAATTGGACAAATAATTATAATCATGATGCAGTTGATTGCTCAATAATTCAGATAAATTCGTTTTGAGTTCACTATTCTGCTGGTGGATTAAATCAATAATAAGAGTTTTTATTTGCTCAATAATTCTACTTTTTTTATCGTCAATCAGTTCAAAACCTAAGGGTATTAAAATTTTCTCCAAATGCTTTTTTTCTTCCGGATTTAATTCTTTACTAAGTGTGACTTCGCCTAACTTAATACTTTTTATAATCCATCCCAATTTTGTCAATTCATTTTGTATCACCATAATACAACGATTGCAAACCATGTTTTTGATAAAAAGAGTTGCCATAATTATTTTATTATAAATTGATAATTAGCAAAATTACAATTAAAGTTGATTTCTTAATTTCTGTGAAGCCATTTCACCCAGAATAATTCCCGTTGCCATGGCAACATTTAAACTTTCAGTTTGCTGAATTTCACTTAATAGAGGAATACTGATTTTTTGTGTAATATAAGGAAGAAGCTCATCTGAGATTCCGTTGGCTTCATTTCCCATCAATAAAGCAGCATTTTGAGGTAAAAAAGTCGAATAAATTGAATTTCCATCCATAAAAGCACCTAAAACCGGATATTTATATTGTTCAAAAAAATCTTTCAAATCAACGTAATTTAATTGAACCCGAGTAAAAGAAGCCATACTCGATTGAATGACTTTTGGATTAAAAACATCCACCGTTTCTTTGGAACAAATAATCTGACGAATTCCAAACCAATCTGCCGTTCGGATGATGGTACCTAAATTTCCCGGATCGCGAACATCATCCAAAACCAAAATAAGTTTATCGCTTTGAATCTTCTTTTCATCCGGAAGTTCACATAAAGCTAAAACCATATTAGGTGTTATCTGTTGACTGATTTTTTTTAATTCATTTAAGCTAATGATTTCAGTAATAGATTCATAGTCGGGAAATAAATTTTCTGTTGAGAAAATTCTATGAACTTTAACGGAACTTTCAAGAACTTCTGTGACATTTTTTACCCCCTCAACCACAAACTAGTTATATTTTTGCCGATATTTCTTTTTTAATAAAGAATTAATTAGTTTGGCATCCTTATTCGTCAGCATGAAAATGAAATTTACAAATACAAAGATACTATTATTCATCATTTCCTTAATGACTTTTCATGGATGTAGCCTTACTAAAAAGGTTGCAGAAGGGGAATATCTACTGACAAAAAATAAATTTGAATTTGAAGGAAAAGAAAAACCTTTTAAATCTGAAATTCCGGATTATGTAAAGCAAAAACCTAATGGAAGTGGATTTTTCGGTGCTTTTCCATTTAAATTAATGCTCTATAATTCCGTTCCGGCTAAATTTGATGAAGCTTTTACAGAATATTACGATTTAAGTAAGAAAAAACGAAACCAACATTCTTTGGATAGTTTGTTGAGTGTGAATGATTTGGAAAAACACAAAGGAAGAAGTTTGTGGCTCAAACGATTTATATTTAATCAAGGAGAACCACCGGTTATTTTAGATAGTTCTGCTACGGATTTTTCAGCCGATAATTTAGAAAGATATTATTTTGACCGAGGTTATTTTGACGCAAAAGTAGAATATTCTCATACTTTGGACAGCGTTCGTAAGAAAGGAAAAGTAAATTATAAAATTAATCCGGGAGAAGAATCCATCATTGAATCCTATAATTTTGCAATTTCAGATACAGCAATTGCCAGACATATTGAAACTTTAACAAAAAGAAATTCAAAAATAAAGGTCGGAGAACGCTATGATTTGAATAACTTCATTAAAGAAAGAGACCAAATAGCCGATTTTTTAAAAAATAGAGGTTATTATAAATTTAACGATGACGGACAAGCAATTGAATTTACAGCAGATACAACAAATACGGACAAACACTTAAATGTAACACTTTGGATTCCAATCGAAAAGAAAGATACAACGAAATTAAATAAGATTTTCACACCTTATCGGTTTGGAGAAATCCACTTATATCCTGATTCTAATTACAATCCGGAAGCTTTCCCACAACCGGAATATTTTGATACAATTTACGAAGGCTATCATTTACACTATTTAAATCCGAATATTAATTACAAACCCAAATTTTTCACTGATGCAATTGTGGTACGGGAAGGAGCTTTGTATCGACTAAATTCGGAGAACCAAACCAAACGGAATATTTCCAAAAGAGAAGGAATTACATTAACAAGAATTCATTCATTTGAAGAAAAAGGAACTGAAAACGACAGTATTCTGAATCTTCATATTTCATTTAGCCCGAAAAAGAAATATGATTTATTTTACGGAACCGAACTTTCCTGGTCAGAATTCATGAATTTCGGAGTATCACCTCAGGTTTCTTTGTTAGTCCGGAATCTTTTCAAAGGAGGAGAGAATTTAGAAAGTACTTTAAGAGGAACTTTAGGAAATGTCAATAAGAAATTTACAGCAGAAAAAAGCTTTTTCAATGCGTTTGAATGGTCCTTTCAAAACAAAATGACTTTTCCCTATCTTTTATTTCCAATCAACACAGACGGAATTTTATCCAAACGTTATTATAAACAAACCGATATTAGAATGGGAACTTCGGTACAGCGAAATATCGGTTTAGGTCGGGTAACCTACTCAACCGGATTGGATTACAATATTTCATTTCGAGATACCCATTCTCATACTTTAAGTATATTAAACACAGAATTTGTTAATAATTTACAAGTTGATAATTATTTTAATGTATTTGAAGGCGACCGTTTAATTCGAAATAGTTTTTTCAATTATTACTTCAATTACAATCCACAAGCCGGAAATCAATATGAAGACGGAGAATTGAATGATGCCGAAATGACCAATATGATTTTAACCGATAATTCTTTTTTAAATTCTTTGGATAATCAAGGATTAGAAGATTTATCCATTTTCCTAAACATGAATTTCCGGAAACAAACCATTACCCAAAATATTCTGATTCTGTCTTTTGTTTACCAATACACTCTCAATCAAAGTGAGAGAAACAATCGGAAAAATCCATGGTATTTCAGAGGACGAATTGAATTAGCCGGAAACATGCTGAATTTATTGGATAAAGCTTTTCAATTTGAGAAAATGGAAACTACTTCCGGAAAAGAATCCAGAATGATTTTCAATGTACCTTATTCTCAGTTTGTTAAAATTGATTTGGATGTACGGAAATATTTTAAAACCGGAATTCATTCTTCCTTAGCGACTCGATTATATTTGGGCTTGGTTCAACCTTATGGCAATACCGATTTTATTCCTTTTGCACGAAGTTATACAGCCGGTGGAGCTAATGATGTTCGAGCTTGGGCAGCAGCGACTTTAGGACCCGCAGGATTACCTCGTTACGCCGGAGGTGATGATGTTTTTGCCATTGAACGGATGAAACTTTTATTCAGTGTAGAATATCGATTTAATGTTTTTGAACTAATTAACAGTGCTTTATTTATTGATGCTGGAAATATTTGGGGAACCGACAAAAAAGAAGAATTAACCTTATTTAAATTTGGCCAATTTTATAAAGAATTGGGAGTCGGTGCCGGATTTGGAATTCGTTTGGATTTGACTTATTTCTTGTTACGATTTGATTTTGCCTATAAAATCCACGACCCAAGCTATCCGGAAGGAAGTCGTTGGCGTTTTAATGATTTTAATATTTTAAAACCTCGTTTGGCATTTGGAATAAATTACCCATTTTAGATAGAAGTTCTCTATATTTGTAATCATTTTCACGATTTTAATTTAATTAACAATGAACAGAAAATTCCCTGCCGGTGTTGCTACCGGTTCTTTGGTAAAAGAAATCATTCAAGATGCAAAAGAAAATCAATATGCACTTCCGGCTTGTAATATAGTAGGCTCAAGTTCTATTAATGCAGCTATGGAAGCAGCTGTTGAGGTAAATTCCCCTTTGATTATTCAATTTTCAAATGGAGGTGCGGTATTCAATGCCGGAAAAAGTGTAAAAAATGAAAATCAATTTGCCGCTATCAAAGGCTCAGTAGCCGGAGCTTTGCATATTCACACTTTGGCAGAAGCTTACGGTGCTACAGTTATTCTACATACTGACCATTGAGCAAAAAAACTTTTACCTTGGATTGATGGTGTGATGGATGCTAATGAAGATTTTTACAAAAAAACATGAAAAACATTGTTCAGTTCA
>JAVFAE010000163.1:0-4377 GCA_034002605.1 Weeksellaceae bacterium
CACGTGTGATGAAAGAAATTTTTGATGAAATCAGAGCTGAAAACCCAAATGCAAAAATCATTGCGATGGGTGATTTTAATGATGATCCGGTATATGCAAGTATCAAAGAAGTAATGGGTACTGTGGGTAAAAAAGAAAAAGTAACTCCCGGCGACATTTATAATCCGATGGAGGTAATTTACAAAAAACGAGGAGACGGGACTTTAGCTTATCGTGATGCTTGGAATTTATTCGACCAGTTTATTGTAACCGGTACTTTAGTCGAAAAAGAAAAAAATTATGATACCTATAAAATGTATAAAACCGATATTTATTCACCTTCCTACCTAAGAACTCCGGAAGGGCAATACAAAGGTTTTCCTTATAGAATGTACGGTGGAAACACATTTTATCCAAACGGTTATAGCGATCACTTTCCTATTTATACCGTTTTATTAAGAGAAGTAAAATAAAAAATAATCACTGCAAAATCTCAATACGAAATATTGGGATTTTTTTATTTCAATTTCTTTAATTTTATAGCTTAGCTTTTGTTAAAACATATAAGTGTATATTACTAAAATACAAAATTGTATTTTAGTAATATATAAATATATATTTGTAATACGTAAACAATAATCAATTTAAAATGGTTCTTAAATCAGCCATAAAAGAAAGTGTATTTGAACAAAAGGAAAACTTACATCTGGCACAACCCGGTCTTCAACGGGAATCCAATGAAAATCTCCAGTTGAGTCCCGATTTCATCACCATCATAACCGGAGTTCGCCGATGTGGAAAAAGTACTTTATTATTGCAATTAATAAAAAACTTAAGTAAAGATGATTATGCCTATTTCAATTTTGAAGATCCAAGAATATTCGGATTTGACGTAAACGATTTCCCAAAATTAGAAAAAGTTTTAGGCAATAAATCATATTATTTTTTTGATGAAATACAAAATGTGGATAAATGGGAATTATTCATACGAAAGTTGCACGATAACGGTAAAATAATCTGTTTAACGGGTTCTAATGCTTCCCTACTGAGCAAAGAATTAGGCACTCGATTAACCGGACGAAATCTTCAATATGAGTTATTTCCATTTAGTTATCAGGAGTTTTGTGATTTAAAAAACAAAGAACGTTCAGTAGTAAGTTTTGATGATTACTTAGATATAGGTGGTTTTCCTTTGTACATAAAAACAGGAAATCAGGAATATTTACACCAATTATTTAGAGATATTTTATTCCGCGACATCATCGTCCGATACGGAATACGAAACAGTAAAATCATGGAAGGAATCGCATTATTCCTCATATCCAACGTTGCCAAAGAATATTCACTCACCAACATAAAAAACACCTTTGGAGTCGGCTCTACCAATTCCATTTCGGATTATGTTTCATGGTTAGAAGATAGTTATCTTATTTTTACTTTACCCCGATTCAGCTGGTCACTTAAATCTGTTGCAGTCAATCCAAAAAAAATCTATACCATAGACAGTGGTTTTGCACAAGCAAATTCTTTGAGTTTTTCTTCTGACAAAGGACGACTGTTTGAAAATGCTGTATTTATCCATTTACGAAAAAGAAAAGATGAACTATTCTATTTTAAAGAAAAAGGCGAATGTGATTTTGTCATAAAAAGGAAAAATAAAGTCATAGAAGTTGTACAAGCGTGTTATGATTTAAACGATGATAATTTTCATCAGGAAATCAGCGGACTCAAAGAAGCCATGGATTTTTTTAATCTAAAAAAAGGAACATTAGTCACTCGTAATCAAACTGATGAATGGAAAGAAAACGAAAAACAAATCAACATAGTTTCTGCTGAAGAATGGTTTTAATTTTCTAAATCCATATTTCGTAATTCTTTGAGATTTCGCCCCAAACGTCGCAAAAAGATTCCATAAATCACAACATAATAAAAAATACTGAAGATTAAAATAGCTCCCATTGTTATTGCTGCCGTTATGTAGCCTACTTTTTTTGCCATTTCCAAATTCGCTTCAGGACTCAAATCAGTTTGAATTTTTTCATTGTTCAAATAGGCATTCATTCCCATATCCACCAAAATTGGGACAAATAATAAAAATATAAAAATCATCCAAAGAACAATAAAAACAATAATTGACTTCCTGAATCTTATAATATTCTGAATCAAATCTTTAACCGATAAAGTTGAAGATATTTTCCGATAAAAATAATACGTAATCGAAACAATAATAACCGAACCTAAAACTCCAATATGAGATAATTTTTCTAAACGAATATAATTCTCACTTCCAACTGTTTCCATTTGCGTATCAGTACCTAAATGACTCCCTGTAAAAATCATCCACAAAGACATTCCCAAACCAAATAAAAATTCAATCAGTGTAATAATGAACAGCCATTGCACTGAATTAATGGATTTCCGATGAATCATTTTAAAAATCTCATCCGTCCCATACGTTTTTTCTTCCTTTTGGCTCTGCCACAAAGATTGCAAATCGTCCAAATCCTTATTATTTTCTATATTATTTGTCATTTCGAAGCATCATTTCTTTTAATTTCTCTTTAGTCCGGTTCATTTTCACTCGTGCATTCACCTCGGTTATCCCCAAAGTTTCAGCGATTTCTTTATAAGGCAAATCCTCCAAATACAATAAAACCAACGCTCGTTCCACATCGCTCAATCGTTTAATGGATGCGTACAATAGACGCAATTTTTCTTCTTTCTCCTCATTATCTTCATTGGATTTTATGTCAAAATAAGGCTGTTCATCTATGGAACTCGTTGCAATCGTTCTGTTTTTTTTGCGAATCAATGTAATCGCCGTATTCAAACCCACTCGATACATCCAAGTACTGAATTTTGAATCGCCTTTAAAACTTTCAAAAGATTTCCACAATTGCAATACAATTTCCTGAAACAAATCTTCGTGCTCCTCCGGTTTATCGGTATAAATTCGACAAACTTTATGGATAATTCCTTGATTTTTTTCTACTAATTGAGTAAATCTTGTTTCTTTTGATTCCAATTTTCTATACTTAATGAAATGAGTACCTGATTCCCTGAAAACGTTACAAAGTCGCAATAAGTTCAGCCAATTTTCCGGCTAATTTTCGTCGGGAATAAACTTGAATTTTTTCTGAAATACCTTCCTTTTTATTCTGATTCCTATTGACAAAAACAGCTGAAATATATTGTTTTACACTCTCTTTTTCTTCTTGTGTAAAATAATTTCCGCTTTGTGTTTCAATCAAAATTTTTTCCACATCCGAATCAGAAGGACCTACCGCCAAAATCGGATTTTGAGTCGCTACATATTCAAATAATTTTCCCGGAATAATTCCTTTTGATTTTTCATCAGGAAAATTTGTCAAAATCAACAAAGAAGCTTCTTTTATTCCTATAATTGACTCTTTATGAGAAACATATCCTTTTTCAATCACAAAATCAATTAATCCGTTTTCTTGCAAAGAATTTCGGACATCTTTGCTTATGTTTCCATAAAAAACCAATTGAAGTTTCTCCTTGAATTCTTGATTTTCCTGAATGATTTCTTGTAAAGCCTTCCAAATCACAAGCGGATTACGAGCCATTTCCAATCCTCCGCTGTATGTAATTATAAAAGATGAATTTCCTGATTTTTTTATTAAACTAGTAAAGTCTGATTCTTCAAACCCATTGGTAATCACTTCTACCCGATTCGCTCCTGATTTTTTATAATTTTCCGCATCCGAAAAACTACTTGCAATTACAACATCAGCCGATTGAAGTACTTTTTTTTCTAAATTTTCATGTTTTTTTTGAGCAAAAGAAGTCAGTTTTAATTCGGAATGATAACTGATTTGTGTCCAAGGATCACGAAAATCTGCCAACCATTTCAAATCCGGATTTAATTGTTTTAATTTCCAACCAATTAAATGTAAACTATGAGGCGGACCGGTTGTGATGATTGTATCTATTTCGTTTTCAGTTAAATACTTTTTCAAAAACTGAATTGACGGTTGAATCCAGAATTTACGAGCATCGGGAATAAAGAAATTTCCACGAATGAAAACCGATACTTTCGTAAGCCAAGATTGCTTTTCCTTTTTTTCAAATTGTCCAACTTTATAGGCTTTGGATTTAGGATTGAGAAATTCTGCGATTTGATAAGGTTCCCAAATTTTTGTTTTCACCACTTTGATTTCTTTTGGGATTTCAGTCAGCAAACTCTCATCTAATTGTGGATAAGAAGGATTTTCCGGTGTATAAATAATCGGTTGAATACCTAATTCCGGTAAATATTTTGAAAATTTTAACCAACGTTGAACGCCCGGTCCGCCTGCCGGTGGCCAATAATAGGTTACAATTAAAACTTTCCGGTTTTCCATTACTGAAATAATTGGCTAAATTATTATTTAA
>JAVFAE010000164.1:0-4350 GCA_034002605.1 Weeksellaceae bacterium
GAAAGATACTGTAATTAAGATGCCTGCTGATACATTTATGATTAAATTTGAGTCTTGGAATAAAGCTGCTAAACAAAATAAGGTAAAACTGAAATAATGAATAATAAGGTAATTCGTTTGTTTAATAAAATTGCAAGCCTGTTTTTCTTTTCAATGATTTTTACAATTTACAGCTGTAAAAATAAGATTGAAAAATGTTGTGCGAGTGAAAATATGGTCTTGTTCTCTCATGATAATTTTAAAGAAAATAACAAAGAGGTGGATGTGGTAACATGTAAGGGCGAGGAGAATGCCAGGGCTGAATTTAGATTTATCAATAAAAAAATAGATACGAAGTTGATTATGATCAACGACAGCTTATATAAGACCTCTAAATATGATGCCATTGGCAACGAGAACTATATAGACACCTTGTTTGTGAAAGACAAAAAAATATTCAGGATGGGCTGGGAATGGCAGAAGGATAAATCGAAAATGGGTGAAAGGATAATATTGAGAGAATATTTTAGAATTAAGAATTCATCAGTAATGAATCAGGAAAAGGTATTTTACGAAAATAAAATAAATATGGATAGCAGTTTTTTCTACACATTTGAAAATAAAGATTCAGATAATTATCGGTTAAATATTTATCTGCCATTATACATGCCGGAAAATGTGTTGAATAATATATCTGTTGTACTTAAACTGTCCGATGATATAAAAGAAGACTTTGGAAATATTGATGAAATAAAAAAATTTGATGTATTTCTTCCTCGTGTAGATTCAGGTGTTTATTGGATTTTACCAAAAAAAAGAATGAAAGGATTTATTGAATTATTTAGCATAATTGATTCAACTAACGGGGAATATTTTCATAAAAAAATATACATTAACAAGTAGTTGGGTAATGTTCCATCCCCGAAAGCTTTCGGGATTTGAGTAGTAGAAAAAAATCAATACCTTTAGCCTTGTAGAATGATGAAACGACCCGTTCAAAATATGAAAAACTCCATCTGGCTTTTGAATGTAAGCGATGCATTGAGCAAGCAGAATACTTACTAAGCGATACAATCGTGCGGTAGGTAGGATTTAATCTTTATAAAGATTGGTAAAATGGAAAAGATAAAAAAAGCATATTACTATTTTTTCTATAAAATATATAAATCCATCGAATATACTTCCGAATGGGGAGGAGGTAAATTTTGGACTGATTTTAAAGCAGGTCTTGTAATAATCGCTTTAGAGATTTGGATATTATTTTCGATATTTAATATCTATTCTCTCGTAAGAAATGAAAAAATAAAAATTGAAATCAGTCATCCTGTCATAATAGTTCCATTAATACTTATTCTTTTGTTGAACTATCTATCATTTGTCCACACCAACAAATGGAAAGAATATAATGAAGAGTTTGCCCGGTTGCCAAGAAGGAAAAACATTATAGGCGGAATTATTGTTTGGATAATAATAATCTTAATTGTTGCTGTCTATTGGACATCGGCTTACTTGATGCAGAAATATGTATTAGGAAAGTAAAATATTATGAAGATAAATTTTAAACCGATATTATTAATTCTAATATAATGGCAAACGAAATCGGCAATGTTCCAGATGTGTGGGTGATAAAAAACAAAAGTGTATATTATTGATAATCAAAACAATGAATGAGCGTGCTTAGCACACGAAAGATTCGTGCGGTAGCGGGGATAATAAAGAGTTTTTTTAAAAATAAATATTAATTAAATAAAAGGTTTATGAATTGGACTGTTTTTTTTATCTTATTTGGGACTCCTATTATTTTTAAGGATATTTTATATGATGTTTGTTGGTTCTCCCCCTGCCACACGATTAGCATCAGCGTATCCTGTGGCATATGAATTTTCTTAAATTCATAACTTCTGCCAATGCTCCAAAAATGTTGATTTGTGATTTTGTCAAAAACACAATTTGAATTAAAATAATTACCAACACATTGGTAACAAAAAAGGAATGCTTATAAAAGCTCTTCAGAAATGAAGTTTTCTCAATACCGAAAGTCTTAATACATAATACTTAGGTCTTAATACTTTTTTCTGTAACATTCTTACCAATTCTCCTACTGACATAAGTATAAATTGAGCGTATGTTTAGGAAACTCATTTTACTCGAATGGAAATCATTTTTTCGCTCCGCAACCATGGGTAAAGAAATCGCAATCAAACTTCTGATTGGCTTTTTTGCGCTGTATGGAATCGCCAGTATGTTGTTCCTGGGAATCGGATTGCGGTTTCTGTTGATTGAAATCTATCCGCAAACCGAACCGCTTTACTTCGTAAATCAGTTTGTCGTGGTTTGGTTCATCTTGGAATTGGTGATGCGCTATATGATGCAAAAAATCCCCATCATCAACATCAAACCTTTCCTCATTCAAAACATCAAACGAAGCACATTGGTCAATTTCATTCTAACCAAAAGCATCGTTTCCTATTTCAACATTTTTACGCCCATTATGGTCATTCCTTTTGCGGCCCTTAGCTTTTGGCAAACGGATTTCAGTTTCCTTCAGATTTCAGGCTGGACGATTTCAATTTTATCGATGGTGTTGATTGCGAATTTCCTCAACATTTACATCGAAAAGAAAATCCTCGACAATAAATTATTATTTGCTTTGTTCTTTGGCACAATCGCCATTCTTTACGGATTGGAATATTTTGAAATCTTTCTGACCACTCAATTCGTCGGAAATATTTTCAACCAAATCCTGCTTCAACCTTGGATTTGCCTAATTCCCGTTGCGATTGTCATTTTCCTGTTCAAACTCAACCAAAGAAATTTAATCCGGAATTTTTATCTGGATGCTTATCTGAAAACCGAATCCAATAGTTTTGACGACACCGAAATGGCCTGGACGCAACGGTTTGGGAAGGTAGCGCCTTTTATGCAATTGGACATGAAACTCATCTGGCGAAACAAACGCCCCAAAACCGTACTTTATATGTCCTTGTTCTTTGCGCTTTACGGCTTGTTTTTCTATACGCAGGATACTTACAACGAATCGGCGATGTGGGCTTTTGTCGGACTTTTTATGACCGGAATTTTTATGATGAACTTCGGACAATTTATTCCCGCCTGGGATTCAACTTATTATCCGATGATGATGACCCAGAACATCCCGATGAAACTCTACCTGCATTCCAAAGCGACTTTGATGAATTTTTCCATTCTGATTATGACCATTGCCACTTTGCCTTATGGCTTTTTTGATTATAAAATTATAATTTTAAATGTGGCTTGCGCGATTTATAACTTCGGAATAAATGTTCCGCTTTTATTGTACGCAGGCTCATTCAACAAGAAAAGAGTGGATCTGGACAAAGGTCAGTTTTCCAATTATCAGGGAACCGGAATTACGCAATGGCTCATCATTTTACCTTTAATCGGAATACCGATGATCATTTGGACGCTGCTGAAATATTTCGGGAATTTTTACATTGCTTCGGCGGTTTTGGCCCTCCTTGGGCTGATTGGGTTTTTGCTGAGAAATTATTTTATGAATGGAATTCTCCAAGGCTATAAAACCCGGAAATATGCTGCAATTAATGGATTTAAAGAACAAAATGCTTAATCAAACTTCAGGAAAATGATTGAAATCAATAATATATCAAAAGAATACGGCGGAGTCAAAGTTTTGAACCTCGGCGAAATCAAAATAAACAAAGGCGAAAGCATCGGACTGGTAGGAAACAACGGTGCCGGTAAAACCACGCTTTTTAGCTTGATGTTGGACTTAATTCAACCCACGACAGGGGAAATCCTGCTCAATGGAATTAAAGTCCACGAAAGTGAAGACTGGAAGAAATTCACCACCGCCTTCATCGATGAAAGTTTTCTCATCGGCTATTTGACGCCCGAAGAATATTTTTATTTCATTGGCGAATTGCGCGGCGAAAACAAAGCAAGTATCGATGCGTTTCTGTCGCAATATTCCGAATTTTTTAACGATGAAATCCTGGGCAAACGAAAATACCTTCGTGATTTGTCCAAAGGAAATCAAAAGAAAGTCGGCATTGTTGCAGCTTTGATTGGCGACCCGGAAATCATTATTTTGGACGAACCTTTTGCCAACTTGGATCCTTCCACACAAATTCGTTTGAAAAAATTGATCAAGGATTTAATTTCCCACAAAGAAAAAACGATTTTGGTCTCCAGCCACGACTTGAACCATACAGTCGAAGTTTCCGACCGGATCATTGCGCTCCACAAAGGCGAAATGGTCAAAGACATCAAGACTTCAGAAGAAACGCTGAAAGAATTGGAAAGTTTCTTTGCGGTTTAAAAACAAAAGCCCTGAACGAACAGGGCTTTCTGATTATAATAAATTTTCATCCA
>JAVFAE010000165.1:0-4345 GCA_034002605.1 Weeksellaceae bacterium
CCTTTGGATTAAAAGCGGTAAGTGCCGATGATTTCCTTTCCGGAATGATAGATTTGAATCCGGAAACAGCGATGACAGCTTTCAAAGAATTAGTGCTGAATAAGAAAAAGCCAAAAATGAATGAATATGACGTATTGAAAAGCTTCAGAACAAACGGATTAAACAAAACGGCAGATTATTTACAAAAACTTTTGTGATATATAATTTTGGAAATGTTCATTAGAAATTAAGTATAAATCGACTGAAATAATAAATAATAATAAATGAAAACAATCACTTTTTACCTGCTCTTAACTTTGAGTACATTTGCGTTTTTAAAAGCACAAACTATGCAAGCTCCCAAAGCAAAAAAAATCGAAAAAAAATTGGAGAAACACGGTGATGTTCGTACCGATGAATATTATTGGTTGAACGAACGTGAAAATCCGGAAGTCATTAGCTATTTGAATGCAGAAAATGCTTATGCCGAAGCGATGATGAAGGATACCGAACAATTTCAAAAAGATTTATTTGAGGAAATTAAATCCCGAATTAAAGAAGATGATTCCTCAGTTCCTTATAAACACAATGGTTATTGGTACATTACCCGTTTTGAAAAAGGCAGTGAATATCCCATTCATACCCGAAAAAAAGAAAATTTAGATGCCAAAGAAGAAATTATGTTTAATGTAAATGAAATGGCAAAACCCTTTAGTTATTATAATTTGAATGGATTGAACGTTTCAGAAAACAATGAATTAGCAGCATTTGGACAAGATACTTTATCGAGAAGAATTTATACGATTCAAATTAAAAACCTGAAAACCGGAGAAATCCTTCCGGATAAATTAGAAAACACAACCGGAGGTTCAGTTTGGGCAGCAGATAACAAAACTCTTTTTTATACTCGAAAAGACGAAACACTTCGTGCTTATCAGATTTGGAAACACACATTGGGAACTCCACAAAGTGATGATGTACTCATTTTTGAAGAATCAGATGATACATTTTATACTTTCGTTTATAAAACCAAATCCCGAAAATATATCATTATAGGAAGCTCCAGTACGGTTTCTGACGAATACCGTTTTATTCCGGCTAATGCACCCAATGCGGAATGGAAAATCCTTCAAAAACGCGAACGTAACTTAGAATACAACATTGAACATTATGGAAATGATTTTTACATTTTGACCAATAAAGATAAAGCTACAAATTTCAAACTGATGAAAACTTCGGTAGAAAAAACCGAAAAGAAAAATTGGTTGGATGTTGTTCCACACCGAAAAGACGTTTATCTTGAAAACTTTGAAATATTCAATGATTATCTGGTTTTGGAAGAAAGACAAAACGGATTGACTCAAATCAGAATCAAAACATGGGACGGGAAAAAAGATTATTTCTTACCGTTTAAAGAAGAAGTTTATACCGCCTATATTTCATATAATCCTGATTTTAATTCGCAGATTTTGCGTTACGGCTATACTTCCATGACTACTCCAAGTTCAACGATTGACTTCAATATGAAAGATAAAACCAGTGAAGTTAAAAAAGAACAAGTGGTATTAGGCGATTTCAAAAAAGAAAATTATGAAACCAAACGTATTTGGGCAACTGCGAGAGATGGTGTGAAAGTTCCGGTTTCCATCGTTTATCGAAAAGACACCAAAATTAATTCCGATACGCCACTTTTACTTTATGCTTACGGTTCATACGGTGCCACGATGGATGTCTATTTCAGCACTGCACGTTTGAGCCTTTTAGACAGAGGTTTTGTTTATGCCATTGCACATATTCGGGGAGGACAGGAACTTGGTCGTCCATGGTACGAAGACGGGAAAATGCTGAATAAGAAAAATACATTCAATGATTTTGTAGATGTTTCCAAGTATTTGATTGAGAATCACTATACTTCAGCCAATCACCTTTATGCCATGGGAGGTTCTGCCGGAGGATTGTTGATGGGTGCCGTAATTAACCAAGCACCACATTTGTACAATGGTGTGGTAGCTCAGGTTCCTTTTGTGGATGTAGTAACGACGATGTTGGATGATTCTATTCCGCTGACAACAGGTGAATATGATGAATGGGGAAATCCAAATGAAAAAGTATATTATGACTATATGAAATCCTATTCGCCTTATGACAATATTGAGAAAAAAAAATATCCAAATATGTTGGTTACTACCGGATTACATGATTCACAAGTACAATATTGGGAACCGGCAAAATGGGTCGCAAGATTGCGAGATTTAAAAACGGATGATAATTTACTTCTTTTAAAAACTGATATGGAAACCGGACACGGAGGAGCTTCCGGACGGTTTGAATCCTTGAAAGAAGTAGCTTTGGAATATGCGTTTATTTTTAAATTAGAAGGAATTACGAAGTAGTCGCCTTACGAATTTCGAGCTTCATTTTGTGAATTTCGGAAAATCGTATTTTTGCATCATGATTTCCAAACAAGAAATTTTTTCAATTTCAAATGAAGTGGAATTTGAAGAAACGGCACTTAAAGTTTTTCGTTATCAAGCAACGGAAAACCAAGTTTATGCTGAATTTCTGAGTTATTTAAAAATTCGTCCGGAAAAGGTGAAAACAATAAACGAAATTCCTTTTCTTCCGATTCGTTTTTTCAAAGAATATGAAATAATTTCAGGAAAAAATCCAACAGAAAAAATATTCACAAGTTCCGGAACTACCGGAAGCACAGTGAGTCGGCATTTGGTTAGCGACCTAAGTTTTTATCGAGAAAGTTTATACCGTAGTTTTCTTCATTTTTATGGTGATTTTGAATCGTACAGTATTTTTGCTCTTTTACCGTCTTATTTGGAGAGAGAAGGTTCTTCTTTAATTGATATGGTGGAATTTTGGTTAGAAAAATCCGGAAAAGGTGGTTTTTATTTATACAATCATGAGGATTTACACAGAGATTTAGTGGAAAACGAACAAAAAGGAAAAAAAGCGATTTTAATAGGCGTTTCCTTTGCATTACTTGATTTTGCAGCGAATTTCCCAATGAATTTACAACATACTTTTGTGATGGAAACCGGAGGAATGAAAGGCAGAAAAAAAGAAATAACCCGTACGGAACTGCACACTCTTTTGAAAAAAGGCTTGGGCGTAAAAGAAATTCATTCTGAATACGGAATGACAGAATTATTGTCTCAGGCATATTCGTATGGAAATTCAGGATTTCAAACTCCTCAATGGATGAAAATCTTAATTCGAGATACAGAAGACCCTTTTTCCTTTTTGCCCAATGGAAAAACAGGAGGAATCAACGTGATTGATTTAGCAAATTTAAATTCATGCAGTTTCATCGCAACCGATGATTTAGGAAAAAAACAGACTGATTTTTCCTTTGAAGTACTTGGGCGTTTTGACCATTCCGATATTAGAGGTTGTAATCTTATGGTAACAGATATAGGCGATTCAATTACTAAAACTTTTTAGAACCGTTTAAAATTTAACACCTCTGTTTTAAATATTTTTTAAAACAATAACTTGTAATAACAAAAAAAATACTTACTTTTGGCTTATTTCATGATTCTGAAAAATTGTTTTTTAGAGGTTTAACAATTTTCCAGTTCTTAATTAAACATAAATTTAAACACACAAAAGAACAATGAGGTTAATTAGGTTTTTTACGTTTTCACTACTCCTCTGCGCAAGTAGTTTATTTGCACAGAACTCACAAAATAATCAAGGAGATTATATTGTGATTGATTTGTCCAATACTTTACCCGGAAATGAAATCCATGATCGTTTGCACTATTTATTTATAGCGAGTGATGAAGTGGAATTACCGGAAACTATCATCAATTTATTAAATTCTACTCAAGGAGAAGAGTTTCACGAAAAATTGACATATTTAAGAGGTGCTATTATGAAAATTATCTACCATCCGAGAATCAGTCCGGAAGATAAACGTTTTGTTTGTAATTTTTATATCCAAAACAGCACAAATGTAGAGTTGATTGTTCCTTTGCTGGAAAATTATTTAGCTAAAAACCCGAATTAAGATGGCAAAGAATTTATTTTATATCATAGCTTTACTTTTATCCCAAAGTGCTATTTCACAATTTGTAAACGTAAATAATGTTATACGAACCGGGAACTTCAATTGTGGTGCAATGCCAACCATTACAGCACAGATTATTACTTCAGAAGGAAGTACGGTTGAAGACGGAAACTTAGTGATTACCGACCCTTGTGGTTTTACCACTTTGCGAATCAGTATGAATAATTTACGTTACAACCAACCAAATGCTAACTGGCCTCATGGTTTCTTTTTTCCGATTGAAGAAAATATTGAGATTACCAATGTCAATCTTCCTGCCGGATGGATTACTCAAGATTCATG
>JAVFAE010000166.1:0-4290 GCA_034002605.1 Weeksellaceae bacterium
AACTGTTTTAAAAGAATTGATAAAATGGAGTAATGACTTGAGTACTTGGCCACGGGAAAAGCAAAAGCAATTTTTGGTGTATTGTTCTGAAATTTTTCGTCAGGCTCTATTAGAAAATTACCAAGCCGGTTCTTTGGTTTTTATGAGTTTAAAATTGGAAGGATTTAAATGGCAAAATTTCACGCCTTTTATTCACGGAGCCAATATAGAAGCTATTTTAGAAGAACTAAACAAGGCGGCTTACCAAATTGAAAGAAACGGAAATGCTAAAATTATTTTGTTGGATTTGTCGATTTTATTAACCCGGTTTTTACATAAAAAAGCAGTATAAATTATGAAAGTAGGTTTGTTTTTTGGTTCGTTTAATCCTATTCACATAGGCCATTTGATTATAGCTAATCATATTCAACAATATACTGATTTACAGAAAGTTTGGTTTGTGATTTCACCACATAATCCACTGAAAAAGAAATCAACTTTGGCAAATGGCTACGATCGTTTGCATTTGGTGAACTTGGCAATTGAGGATTATTCGAATTTGAGTACATCCAGTATAGAATTCAATCTACCACAACCATCTTATACGATTGATACACTGACTGTTTTGAAAGAAAAATACCCGGATTACGATTTTTCTATTATTATGGGAATGGATAATTTGAATTCTTTTGAAAAATGGAAAAATTATGAACAGATTTTAAAACAGTATTCAATTTATGTTTATCCGAGAATTGGTTCAGAACCCGGAAAATGGGAAAATCATCCAAAAATCACTTTAACGGCTGCGCCCATTATAGAAATTTCATCAACTTTTATTCGACAAGCTTTAAAAGAAGGAAAAATATTCGTCCGTTATTGCCTGAAAAAGTATGGAATTATTTGGAAGGAAGCTCGATGTATTCTTAAGAATTTAATTTTTTAAGTTTTTCTAAAATATCTTCCAAACCATTGGTTTTTATTTCAAAAAGTGTAGCCAATTGCATTCCCAATTTCCCTTTTGGAAAACCTTTGGAAGCAAACCATTCCAAATAAAAAACGGGTAAATCACATAACTTCCGACCTTTATACTTCCCAAAAGGCATTTCATTCGTGATTAATTCTTTTAAAATTTCCGGATTGGGTGAAAGCATTCTGCTTATTCTTTGTAATTGGAATAACCATCTTTTAAATGAACCAAATCATGAAAACCTTCTTGGTGAAGTTTGTTCACAGCTTTTGTACTTCTTTTTCCCGAACGACAATATACATAATAAGTTTTATCGGGGTCTAATTCCTTTATTTTTGAATCAAAGTTTTCTGAATTTACATCCAGGTTAATAGCATTCGGAATGTGTCCCTCTGCAAATTCTTCCGGTGTGCGAACATCCAATAAAATATTTTTTCCATTTGTAAAATCAATATGAGAAATAGAATTTACCGATGAAGTTTCTCCGTGTGTTTGGCAACTTATGGTAGTGCCGGCGACTAAAATAAATAAAATTAAAAAGTAGTTTTTCATTTTTCTGCTAATTTACTGTTTCTGTATCCGTATAAAAAATAAATAATCAAACCTAAAATCATCCAAATAATAAACCATTTCCAGCTCACAATAGGAATTTCTATCATTAAATAAGAACAACTTAAAACGCCTAATATCGGAATACTGGAATAATTTTTTATAAATGTAAGTATAGAAATAACCAATGCAAATACTAAAAAGAAAAGAAATAGAATTTCCTCCGTATTTTCCCAGTTAAATTTGGTGAAGGCTACTAAGGTTCTGTCTTTGAAAATATAAACAAAAGTGATATAAAGTAGCGGAATCAGGAATTTTCCATTGATGTACGGTAAACTGAATTTTCCGGCTTCTTTTTCTTTTGGAGGTAAAAATAAAACGCCTCCTGCAACTAAAATAAAAGCAAATAAAGTTCCGATACTTGTTAAATCGGTTACCAAATCACTTTCAATAAATAAAGCTCCGATTCCGACGATTATTCCGGTAACTAAAGTTGCAAATGAAGGAGTATGGTATTTCGAGTGAATTTTTTGGAATTTTTTTGGTAATAAACCATCGCGACTCATGCTCATCCAAATCCTCGGTTGTCCAATTTGGAAAACCAATAAAACACTTGTAGTAGCAACAACGGCACTGATGGAGACAATGGTTTCTATCCAAGGAGCACGATCTTTGAATACAAAGGCCAAAGGGTCGGTAACATTTTTAAAATTGGAATAATTTTCAATTCCGGTCAAAACTAATGCGATTAATATATATAAACCGGTACAAATCAATAATGAATAAATCATTCCTCTCGGCATATCCCGTTGCGGATTTTTTGTTTCTTCTGCCATAGTAGAAATCGCATCAAACCCAATGTAGGCATAAAAAACAGCCGAAGTACCTCTTAAAACTCCTTCAAATCCATTGGGTAAAAAAGGCCGCCAATTGTTTGTGTCCACAAAAAAAGCTCCGGCAACAATGACAAAAAGGATTACAGCCAATTTGAAATACACCATGAGGTTTGCCGATTTTTTACTTTCTTTTATACCAATATAAGCCAACCAAGTAATTAATATAACGATAATTAAAGCAGGTAAATTGAAGAAAACTTTCATTTCGCCAATCATGGGAGCTTTGTTGTAAGCGTCTATGGCAAATTGATAGTGTTTTATTTTTTCCGGACTTAAAACTTCATTAGAACTTAATGCAGCCGTCGATTCCAAAAAAGCATTTTTGGCAGTAATCGGGTCAATTAACATCCAATCGGGAAGATGAATATTAAAAACATGAACCAATAAATTATTGAAATAACTGCTCCACGAAATGGCGACGACTATATTCCCGATGGAGTATTCCAAAATCAAAGCCCAACCGATTATCCAAGCGATGATTTCTCCAAATGCTACATAAGAATAAGTGTAAGCACTTCCTGAAACCGGAATCCGACTGGCAAATTCTGCATAACACAAAGCCGTAAATCCACAAGTAATCGCTGTAATGATGAATAAACTCGAAACTCCCGGTCCTCCGTTGTAAGCCGCCGAACCGATAGTGGAAAAAATACCGGCTCCCACAACGGCAGCAATTCCCATAAAAGTTAAATCTTTTACCGATAAAACCCGTTTGAGAGAGTTGGATTCATCATTTTTTAAAAAAGTAAAATGATGCAAAGGTTTTTTCCGGAAGAGGTTGTTTTTCATGAATGACTCATTTGGAGAAGTGAAAGTAAGAATTTTTATTAAAAGGAATCATTTTTCAGGAAAAATAAAACAAAAGCAGAGAGAATTTGATGTGATTTTAAGGTGAACACTGCTAAGACAGAAAGTGTCTATTCTGTTTTTTTGAAAAAAATAAAAGTTTGAAGATTGATACTCTTTCAGTTATGAAAATTAAGATAAAATTATCAGAGAAAAGTGATTCTAAAGAATAAAAATATTTGGATGGAATGAAATTTCATGTATATTTGCAATCCGAAATTGACTAATCCGGTAGTTCAGTTGGTTAGAATACCTGCCTGTCATCTCGTCTTGAGGACGAGACGGGTTCGAGTGTCGGTTAAGAGAAGTTCATAAAAATTAGGATATAATTATAAAAAATAAGATCCGGTAGTTCAGTTGGTTAGAATACCTGCCTGTCATCTCGTCTTGAGGACGAGACGGGTTCGAGTGTCGGTTAAGAGAAGTTCATAAAAATTAGGATATAATTATAAAAAATAAGATCCGGTAGTTCAGTTGGTTAGAATACCTGCCTGTCACGCAGGTGGTCGCGGGTTCGAGTCCCGTCCGGATCGCTGTTTAAGAGCCTTCATTGTTGAAGGCTTTTTTTATTTATGGAAAGATTCTTTGTATATATTTTGTATTCAGCTTCATTAGATGAATACTATAAAGGCTTTAGCACGGATGTAGAAAAGCGTTTAGAATATCATCTGTCTAACCATCATAAATACACTTCTCAGGTACGAGATTGGGTAATTGTTTATTCAAAGGAGTTTCCTACTAAGAAAGAAGCTTTGGTAGAAGAAAAACGATTAAAAAAGCTAAATAGAGCTTCAATTGAAAGATTGATAGCCAATAGATAAGCTAACTGCCTGATTTCTAAACAATCAGAAAACAAACTTTAAGATGAAAAATTCACCCCCTCTCCACAACTTCAATTTCTTCTTCTGTTAATCCGTAAAGCTGATATACCATCTGATCTATTTCTTTGTCTGTGGCATTAATTTCTGATTGTATTGAAAGCGCTTTGGTTTGTTCTGCTGTAAAATAATCCTCCCATTCTGATTTTTGAGATAGGCTTAGTTGTATTTTTTG
>JAVFAE010000167.1:0-4288 GCA_034002605.1 Weeksellaceae bacterium
ATTATCGGTTTTTGCATGAGAAAGAATATCAATGAAATTATAAACAATGACAGTTAAATTTTTGGTTTTGTATTGATGAAAATCTTCCATAATTTTCTTTTCAAAATCAGCGTTCAGAATTTTATAATAATTCATGCTTAAATCCGAGATTCCCAAACGTTTCATTTGGTCGGCTAAAAATTCCTTTTCAAATTGATTTTTGTTACCTTCTTCATTGTCATTTAACCATTCATTTGGGAATTTTTTTTCAATTTCAGAAGGCATTAATCCTGAAAAGAAAGCATTTCGAGCATATTGAGTAGCCGAAGGTAAAATACTGTAATACAATTGTTCTTTTTCTACATTGTAATAATTGGTAAAAAGGGGTTCAATCACTTTCCATTGATCATAACGAAGATTGTCCACCATAATCAACAAAGTATTAGAATCCTTGTTCAAATGGGGTTTTACCCAATCTTTAAAAATAGTATTTGACATCACCGGTTTGTCGGTGTCGTGTAATAAATCGTAATAATTACGTTCGATAAATTTAAAAAAAGCAGAATTAGCATCTTGTTTTTGATTAATGAGAATATTTGCCATTTCATTGTCCTGAATGGGTTCTAATTCCAATTCCCAAAACACTAATTTTTTATAAATATCAATCCAATCATTGTAATCCCGGGCATTCATAATGTCCATGGCAATGGTTCGGAATTCTTGTTGATAATTGACAACTGCTTTTTCTGTAATGATTTTATTTCGGTCAAGAATTTTTTTCAGACTCAATAAAATTTGATTTGGATTAACCGGTTTTATCAAATAATCCGCAATATGCGCTCCAATAGCTTCTTCCATAATATGTTCTTCCTCATTTTTGGTAATCATAATAATCGGAAGTTGAGGTTTTATTTCTTTGATTTTTTGAAGAGCTTCCAATCCGCTCATTCCCGGCATATTTTCATCGATTAAAACAGCAGAAAATTTTTCGGAAGGAATCAATTCCAAAGCATCCGTTGCATTATTAATCATAGTAGTTTCGTATCCTTTTTTTTCAAGAAAAAGTGCATGAGGACGCAAAAGGTCGATTTCGTCATCTATCCATAAAATTTTTATAGCCATACGTGGGTTTTGTTTAAATTTGTAAATTAATTTTGGTAAATTTCTGAATTTTGGAGTATGTAAACAAACTCAAAGTATTTAACGATCCGGTACATGGATTTATTAGTATTCCCAACGAATTAATTTTTGATATCATCCAACATCCATTTTATCAAAGACTGCGAAGAATATGCCAAACCGGATTAACGGAATTAGTTTATCCGGGAGCAAGACATTCCCGATTTCATCATGCTTTGGGTGCAATGCACCTGACACATAAAGCGATTGGAATTCTTCGGATGAAAAATGTAGAAATTTCAAAAGAAGAAGAAAATGGCGTTTTATGTGCGATTTTATTGCACGATATTGGACACGGACCTTTTTCTCATGCTTTGGAATACGCAATTATGGACAATTGGGTTCATGAAAAAATTTCTTTGTATTTGATGGAATGGCTGAATCGGGAATTTTCAGGGGAATTGGATTTAGCAATTCAAATTTTTAAAGGAGAATACAAACGGAAATTCTTTTCTGAATTGGTCTCAAGCCAATTGGATATGGACAGAATGGATTATTTAAAACGGGACAGTTTTTTTACCGGAGTGGTAGAAGGAAACATTAATCCTGACCGGATTATCTCGACTTTAAACGTAAAAAATGACCAATTGGTGGTTGATTCCAAAGGAATTTATTCGGTTGAAAAATATTTAACAGCTCGAATGTTCATGTATTGGCAGGTTTATCAACACAAAACTTCATTTACAGCAGAAACTTTGGTTACTCAGATTCTCAGAAGAGCCAAAGAATTAAGTCAGAATGGAAAAGAATTATTTGCTACCGATTCGTTAAAATTCTTTCTGAAAAAACACAACGATTTCTCTATTTCAGAAAGATTGGAAAACTTCACCAAATTGGACGATAGTGATATTTGGGCTTCGCTAAAGCAGTGGCAATACCATGAGGATACAATTTTGTCTTATTTATCAAAGGCCATTATCAACCGGAAACTACCTACTTCAAGAATCTATAATCAAGCTTTGAGCGAAGTGGAATTGAGAAAATTAGAGGAAAGAGTAAAGTTAAAATTACAAGTAGATGATGCAAGTTATTTTGTTCATCAGTCCAAAATTCAGGTAATTCCGTATGACAAAGAAAATCATCCGATTTATATTATGGATAAACAACAAAATTTACAGGAAATTTCAGAATCTCCTTTGCAAATTTTGGCTCATCATTTGTTAACACCTATCGAGAAATACCATGTTTTCTATGTAAATTAAAGAAATGAAAAGACGAGAATTCTTAAAAAAATCAAGTTTTGCAGCTGCTTATTTTTTAGCTTACCCTGATTTTAATCAGTTTTTTTTGAATGAGTTTTCAGAAGAAGAATTAACAGGAAAAGGAAATCCGGTGCTTTTTGGAAGTGAATATAAACTGCGAGAAGAAGTCAAAAATCAGTTTGAATTAATGCGGAAAGCAGCGAAAGAAAAAGGTTTTTCGATTTATGTCGTTTCAAGTTATCGAAATTATGCACACCAAAACCGAATTTGGGAACGCAAATACAAAAACTTCCGTTCACAAGGTTTTTCTCATCAAAAAACAATAGAAAAAATCATTGAATACAGCACTATTCCGGGAACATCTCGCCATCATTGGGGAACAGATTTGGATATTATTGACAATTCCAAGGGAATTCCGTCTAATCCGTTGAGTGAGGTTCATTTTAATAAAGGAGGAAGAATGCATAATTTTAAATTGTGGTTGGATGAAAACTCAGAGAAATTCGGTTTCTATTTGGTTTATACGAATGAATCCGGGCGAAAAGGTTTTTCTTACGAACCTTGGCATTTTTCTTATAAACCTTTGTCTTTAAAAATGATGCAAGAATTTAAAAAACTGGATTTTAAGAAACTAATTCAAACTAATAAATTAATGGGAAATGAGTATTTTACTGATGATTTCATTGAAAAATATAAAAACGAAAATATTTTAGCTATTAACCCCGACTTATTGAAGTAGAGATTTCAATCTAATTTTTGAAAAATTTCAATAAAACAAAAAAGATACACTTGTCTTTTATAAAAATATAATGTATGTTTGCATCAAGTTTTGTAACTACCATTACAAAGTTTGTAGAGTTTTCAATTATTTGGAGTAAGAGACTGTCTCAAAAGTTATAGTCAAAGGGCTAAATCAATTAAAATAAATTATGGAGTTTATTTATTAAATTGATATTTTTGAGACAGTCTCTTCATTTATAAAAAATTAAATATGAGTAACACTAATATCAATATGGAACTGGTCGAGATGACCTTGGACATTATGAAATATACTTTAAATCGTCTGACTCAGTCCAGCCCACATTTGGGATTTGTAGAATCTGAAACGAAATTAAAAGAAATGGTAGGCGAAACAATTATTCCGGAAGGAATCGGAGGTGAAAAAGCTTTGGAAATCTGGAAAAATATTTTAGCCAAAAATGTAATGTCGATTGATCATCCGCGTCATTTGGCATTTGTTCCGGCAGCACCGGCTCGTGCAGCAGTTTTATTTGATTTGGTAACAGCAGCAACTTCCATTCACGGTTCGTATTGGTTGGAAGGAGCAGGAGGAATATTCGCTGAAAATCAAGCGATGGAATGGTTGGTGAAATTAACCGGTTTGCCACAAGGAGCATTTGGAGTGTTTACTACAGGCGGAACTTCTGCTAATCTTTCTGCACTTGCAGTTGCACGTGAAAGTTGGCGGTTAAAAAATCCTGAAAATTCAGAAAAAAAAGGAATTATTATTATTTCAAGTGAAGCACATTCTTCAGTGGCTTCCATGGCAAAATTGATTGATGTAGAAGTCAGAACTGTTCAAATTAATGATTGTTTGACCGGCGATTTGATTGAAAATAAATGCAAGGAATTAACGGAAGATGAAAAATCAAGAGTTTTTTGTGTGATTGCTACGGCAGGAACTACAAATGCAGGAATTGTTGATGATTTAGAAGGAGTAGCAAAAGTTTGTCAGAAAAATAATTGGTGGTTTCATGTAGATGCAGCTTATGGCGGTGCAGCTTTGTTGGCAGATTCTGTTCGGCATTTATTTGCCGGAATTGAGAAAGCAGATAGTATAACCATAGATCCGCATAAGTGGCTATTTTCACCTTATGACTGTGGTGCAATCATTTACAAAGATCCGGAATTTGCTCGTTCGGTTCATA
>JAVFAE010000168.1:0-4268 GCA_034002605.1 Weeksellaceae bacterium
CATTTTATCGCCTAAAATCCAAGCGAAATTTTCGAGTTGAGCCATTCTTTCCATTTTTTGATTTTCAAAAAGGAAAAATTCTCCGCCCCAAATTTCTGTAGAAGTTCCGAAACCAATTCCGTCCCAAATAACACCCAAAACTTTATCTTTTTTCCAGAGTTTTTTTTCTCCTAAAACAGAGGCGAAATGCCCTTTGTGATGTTGGATTTCTTCTACTCTCGCTGATTGAGCAGATTGAGCAGATTTTTTTGAAAATTTTGAAATTATATTTTGGTTTTCGTATTTAGGATGTAAATCGGAAAGAATTAAATTGGGTTCAAAATTGAAGATTTTTTGATACGATTTTACCGTATTTTCAAATCTTTCGTAGGTTTCAAAATTGGCTAAATCGCCGATATATTCTGAAATGTAAACGTGATTATTTGGAACAACGGCGAAAGTATTTTTAAGATCTCCGCCTAAACACAGAATCTTGATTTTTTCTTTATTGAGTTCCGAAAGTTCTTCGGCAAAGAAATAATTGGGAGCAAAACCTCTGGAACGACGAAAAACAATTTTCTGGTGATGCTTTGGAGAAAATTTAATCACAGAATCGTCTTGAGGATGCTGAATTTCTAATGTGTTGTGTAAAAAATAATCTGCAATTTTACCTAAAATCTGCTCGGCTTCTTCTGTAGTAGAGCAAATTGGCGAACCATGGAAATTTCCACTGGTTGCAATAAGAGGCTTCCCGAAAGTTTTCGCAATGAGTTTCAATGTACCAGAATAGGGAAACATCGCTCCAATAGTGTTCATATTCGGTGAAATTTCTTCAATTGCCAAATCTTTTACATCCTTAATTTTAGTAACAATTATAGGACTTTCAGAAGATTTGAAATGCTGAATTTGCGATTCAGAAATTTCTAAATATTCCTTCATTGTTGAAATTCCAGAAAATAAAACAGCGAAAGGTTTTGTAGGTCTGCGTTTTCTTTTTCTCAACTCTGAAACGGCTGCTGAATTGGTAGCATCACACATTAAAAGATATCCTGCTGTATTTTTGAGCGCTACAATTTTTCCGTGAGATAATTCCTCGGCTAATTTTTCAAAAATTTCTTTATTTGAACCTTTAAATTCGTTTCCTTGATTGTCTTTTAACCAAATTTGAATGCCACAATTCGGACAAGAATTGGTTTGAGAATGAAATCTTACATCATCAGGATTTTTGTATTCTTCCAAGCAATTCGGGCACATTTTGAAAACTTCAATCGCTGTATTTTCTCTTTCAAAAGGAAATTTTTTGGTGATGGAATATCTCGGTCCGCATTGTGTACAAGTGGTAAAAGGATAAAAATAACGCGGATTTTCCTCATCAAAAAGTTCAGTTTCACAAGATTCGCAAGTGGCAAAATCTGGCGTTAACGGAATATCTACCACAATGTTTTTTTCGGTAGGTTTGATATAGAAATTATCAAAAATTTCTGCTGTTTCAATTTCTTTGATTTCAGAAAAAATGATTTCAGAAGATTTCGGTTTTCTGTGATGAATTTCATTAAAAAATTGCTCAGAATTTTCACCTTGGCAAACAATAATTACGCCCAACTCGTCATTCGAAACGTAGCCTTTTAGTCCGAATTCTTCAGCCAAATTGAAAATAAAAGGACGAAAACCCACTCCTTGAACTCGTCCGGAAATATGTATTTCGTATGATATCATTAAATTATTTCTCGCTGATTGCGCCGATTAAACAGATTTCTTTATCAATTTGAAATAAACTTTTGTAAAATCAGCGGAATTCTAATTATTTCTAATTTTTTGAACTAATTCTAGAGCCATTTCGGTTACTTTTGGAATAGCAGCCGCTACTTTTGGTGAAAGCTCTAAATACATGGGCTCCATTTTAGAAATGGTAACCGTGAAAAGATAAATATTAGGCATTTTATCCATAAAAGTAAGGATGTCTACCATGTCTTTTAATCCAAAATTATGACCGCTCAACGAAACGGGGAAATCATCTGAAAATTTAGGAGTGAGAAGTGTAATGGTTCCTTCTTCTTTTCCGTCCATCGTAGCATCTACAATAATCACATGCTTATGACTTTCGATGTAGGGAACAAGTGAAAAACCGCCAGTTCCTCCATCTAAAAAACTGATATTTTTTGGAAATCTAGAAGTGTCTAAATTTTTAACAAACTGAACACCAATTCCTTCGTCTCCCATCAAGTAATTCCCGATTCCCAAAATGAGAATGTCATTTCCGTCAGAATGAAATTCGTCTACGGTATATTGGAAAGTTTCTGTATTATTTTTCAAAATTTTAAATTTTTGAGGCAAAAAATTCCCCGAAAATGATAATTATTTCAGGGAATTCGGTTTAGTTTAATATTAATGTTTCTCCTCTTCTTTATAATCCTCGAATCTTTCGGTACGACAGAATTTATAACCACTTACCATTGCCGAAGATTCACCACGACCTTCTAACCAATCATGGAATAAGACTAGGTAAAAATGTACTGCAATGAACAATATAAATGCCCACATTACAATATGGTGAATTCTTCTGATTAAAAATTCATCTGTAGTAATCAACGAAGTAGCCCAAGCAAAAAACTTTGGAAAAAACCATGTAGATGTAGGCGCATACAATGCAAATCCAGTAAACACCATTACTACTGCTAGAATGAACATTACCAAGTAAGATGCTGCAGCAACTGCATTATGACCAATAGGAATACTGGTGAATTTATATTCTTTTTCGTTGAATAAAAAGATATCATGCTTTATTACATGCCACATTTTTTCGAGTCCTTTTTTATCAAAAGGCACAAATTGTCTCCAATTGGCAAATCTGTTTCCTACAAAAGCCCAATAAACTCTCATAAACATTACAGCAACCATTGCATAAGCACTTATGAAATGTACTTGTCTGATTAGTCCCATCCAAAATTGTCCTGACGCTTCTTTTGCAGTCATAATTGCAGGAGGATTTGCGATTAAAAACCCTGTAATAATGAGAAAAGTAATTGCAAAACCATTAATCCAATGGAAAAAACGAACGGGCAATTGCCAAATGTACGCTCGTCTGAAGGTGACCGTTTTAATAGGAACTCCTTCTTGAATTTGAGTTGTGTTTTCCATTTTAAAATATTTTTAGATTAAACGGTACAAACAGAAACGTCATTAATTTCTTTGATGATATTTCCTTTTTCGTCATACAAATGCACTGCACAAGCAATACAAGGGTCAAAAGAGTGAATCGTTCTAATGATTTCTAATGGAAGTTCTGGGTCTGCAACTGGAGTATTGATTAAAGTGCTTTCGTAAGGAGAACGCTGTCCTTTTGGATCACGTGGTGAAGCATTCCAAGTAGAAGGTACAATTTGTTGGTAATTTTCTGTTTTACCGTCTTTTATTACAATCCAGTGGCTTAATCCTCCTCTTGGAGCCTCTACTCTACCTACACCTTTGGCTTCGGCTGGCCATGTAGAAACTTCCCATTTCTCCATATTTGCCATTCTTTCGTCTCCTCCTTTGATGTTTTCAATTAATTTATCATAGAATTCTAAATTCCACTGAGCTACTAATTGAGTTTCTAAACCTCTAGCTGCTGTTCTACCTAAAGTAGAGAATAATGCTTCTGCAGGAACATCTAATTTCGTTAATGCAGAATCTACGACTTCTTTGAAATCTTCTCTTCCTGAAGCATAACCAACTAACATTCTCGCTAATGGGCCTACTTCCATCGCTTGACCTTTCCAACGAGGAGTTTTGATAAAGCTGTATTTATTTTCTACATCTAAGAATTCATATGGAGGTTTCGGACCCGTATAATTGATATTCGTTTCTCCACTCCAAGGTTGTTTTCCAGCGTTTGGATCTCCTGAATAATCGTACCAAGAGTTGTTAACATGTTCTTCTACTGTTTTCAGATTTTCTAAATCTACATCATGTACTTTAGATAAATCTTTATTAAGAATTACACCTGCTGGGAATTTGTAGGTACTCATATCTTTGTTACCATAGCCCGCCATTGGGAAATCACCAAATGCCATAAAGTTATGGAAACCACCAATTGCACCCCAATCTTTGTAAAAACTAGCAATCGTTAATAAATCTGGAAGATAAACTTGTTCTACAAATTCTTTTCCTTGAATTAATAATTTCTGAACCAGCGCCAATCTCTCTGCATTAATTCCACTTGCATCATCTACATTAATTGCACAAGCCATTCCTCCTACTAAGAAATTAGGGTGTGGATTTTTACCTCCAAAAATAGCGTGAATTTTTAC
>JAVFAE010000169.1:0-4235 GCA_034002605.1 Weeksellaceae bacterium
CCGGGCATTATCCAAAATATTGTTCAAAGCATTTTCTAAATGGAAAATATCACCTTCAACTATGGAACGACTCGCTCTGTAATCCTCAAAAATAGTGCCATTCAAATTATTCACTATAAAACGCATTGTGGCTACGCTCTTATGAACCAAATCGTTGATATTGAATTCCTGTACTTGAATGTCTATTTGATTTTTTTCCAATTTTGCCATCCGAAGTACCATTTCAACCTGAGTATTCATGCGTTTATTTTCTTGTTTTATCAAATCGGCATAATAACGAATTCGTTCTTGGTCACTGATTACTTTATCATTTTTCAACGCATCGGAAGCAATGTTTATCGTTGCAATTGGTGTTTTGAATTCATGCGTCATATTGTTAATAAAATCGGTTTTTATCTCTGAAATACTTCGTTGCAATTGCATATAATAAATCGCCAATGAAAAAACCGAAATAATGATAATCGTAAAAATAATTGTCAGCATGATTATGGGAATAATCGGCCCTAAAATCGAAAGTTGTTTATCCGGAAAATAAGTAGAAAGTAAGAATTCCGGTTGATTTTCATTATCATAAAAAATCGGAGTTGTATATTCTTTGTTTTTCAGTTGAAATTCTTCACTTTTTATCTTAGTTAAAGTAGAATCTGACTTTAAAACAGCTAATTGAGGATGAGATTGTACACCTCGTATTCGTAATTGTTTGGTGAAAATTGAATCCAATATTTTGAAGTTCAAACGATTTTCAATCGGACGATTTCCGGCATCCAAACGAGCCAATCGTTCAATTGTAAACGTTGAATTTTTGAAATTTTCCTCTGTATCCAAAGTTAAATTCTGAATGATATTTGCTCCTGAATCTTTTGGAATTCGTACTGTTTTTTCCTGTGAATATAAACTGGCACTAATTAGACTATCGTTGTATTTTCCTGAAATCGGAAGCACAGAGCGTTCCAAAATATAACGGGTCATCGTGATATAAGTTGTTCCGGCAGAATCTTGAATTAATTGAGAAGACATCACTTGTGGTTTATCAACAGAAGACTCAAAGTCATTTTTAACTTTCTCAAAACGAGCATAGTATTGTTGTAATTCCAATTGGTTAATTTCTTCTGCTGTTGCATTCAAAGCCTGATAAACTCTACCATTGAATTCTTCTGTATGGGACAAAAAGACTTTTTGTGTCCAATAAAATTGGATAATAATCAAACCGAAGAGTGCTACACTCATCAGTACAATCAAAATTTTATTAAATCCTTTTTTCATAAATTAACTGGAACAAATTTAGGATTTCTTATTTTCAGAATCTTCATAGGATGAATATCTTTTTTGCAATTCTTTCCATACTTTTTCAAATTCTGATTTTAAATGCTCTAAATCGGAATTATTTTCTACAACAAAATCTGAATGTTGAATCCGCTGTTCATCTGTCCATTGATTTTCCATTCGTTCTTTGATTTGATTTTCACTACTGTTATCCCTTTTTTTTATTCTTTCCACACGAATCGGAACCGAAGAAATAATGGAAATAATCGAATCACAATCTTTGAAAGAACCACTTTCAAATAATATCGCTGCTTCTTTTACCACAAAATCAACAGTTTGATTTTTAAGCCAATTTTGGAAATGCTCAAAAACCGCCGGATGAACAATTTTATTTAATTTTTTTAGTTTTTCCGGATTTTTAAAAACGAGTTCAGCCACGTATTTTCGATTGTATTCTCCATTTTCATAGGTTTTTTCTCCAAAAGACTGCTTCAATTTGGATTTGATTTCTTCATTTTGATTGATTAAATCCTTCGCTTCTTTGTCCGAATCATAAACCGGAATGTTTTTCTCTAAAAACCATTTGGCAAACGTGCTTTTTCCTGAGCCAATTCCACCGGTCAAACCAACTATTTTCATTTTTTCTATACCTTTCTGATTACTACTAATGGAATTACTCATAAAATGTGCCTGTCAGTGTAATTATTTTAATTTCAAATATACAAAATCTCTCTTAACTTAATCTTTTAAATAATCCTTTGTACATTCGTTTTTTAATTTTACAAAAATGAAAAATCAATACCGGTCTCTCTTGTTTTGTTTATTCTTTTTATGTGTCAATCTGTCCTATTTGACTGCGCAAAAAAAAGAAGTTGACACCACTCAAAAAGTAGTCCCCGAACGAAAAAATACAGTTCAAACCTATGAAAAACCCTATGTAATTTTAATTTCAATAGATGGTTTTCGTTACGATTATATTGAACAATACAATGCAAAAAATATCCAAAAAATAGCTTCTGAAAATGTTTGGGCAAAAAACGGAATGTATCCTGCTTTTCCTTCTTTGACTTTTCCCAATCATTACACTTTAGCAACCGGTTTATATCCTTCAAAACACGGAATTGTGGACAATGTTTTTTATGACCCTGAACGAAACGAAACCTATCGTATTGGTTCTGAATCCATAAAAGATGGAAGTTGGTACAAAGGTTTACCACTTTGGAATTTGGCTGAACAAAATGGAATGTTGGCCGCCAGTTTGTTTTGGGTCGGTTCTGAAAGTGAAATCGACGGAATGCGTCCGACCTATTGGTATTCCTATCACGAAAAATTTTCAGATGATGACAAAATTCAAATCATTAAAAATTGGCTTACTCTGCCCGAAGAAAGTCGTCCTCACTTCATTACACTTTATTTTCCTGAAGTCGATCATGCCGGGCATCGTTTCGGACCGGATGCTAAAGAAACACAAGATGCAGTTTTGTATATTGACACCGCCATTCAAAAATTGACTGATGAATTGAATAAATTAAATTTACCCATCAATTTCATACTACTTTCTGACCATGGAATGATCCAGGTTGATGAAGAAGATTATCTTTATTTACCGCCGATTGATGAAACGAAATTCACTTTGATTAATAGTAATACTTTTGCCCGAATTACAGCAAAAAACACAAAAGATATACGTCCGCTTTATAAAAATTTAAAAAAACTAAAAAGTAAGGATTTTCAAGTTTACTTGGCAAATAAAACACCTAAGCACTTGCATTTCAGCAGTCGGGAAGACGAAACAAGACGAATTGGCGATTTGATTCTAATTCCAAATGGAAATAAAATTTTTATTGACCCCAATCGCAGAACTCCAACACCGGGGAAACACGGTTTTGATGCTACTCAAATTCCGGAAATGAAAGCTATTTTTATCGCATGGGGACCGAATTTCAAAAAAAACAAACTAATTTCTTCATTTGACAATGTGAATGTTTATCCTTTAATTGCTGAAATTCTACAATTACAAATTCCCAAAGAAATGAAAATTGACGGTCAACTAAGCGTTTTACAAGAAATCATTCAAAGTGAATAAAAGAAAAATTCTACTCTTCACAAAAAAGAGTAAATTTGTTTCCGGTGAAGCACTGTTAAAAGAATAACTCATGCTCAATAATCTTCTGTTTCGACGAATCGACAATTCTCAAATCACCATTTTCCGAATTTTATTCGGTTTAATTGCTATGATTGACTGTTGGGGAGCCATTGCTACCGGTTGGGTAAAAGAAACTTTCGTTGAACCAAAATTCACTTTTTGTTTTATCGGATTTGAATGGACATGGTTTTTATTGGGTGAAAACATGTATTATGTCTATATTTTTTTAGGTTTTTTAGGTTTACTAATTACTGTCGGTGCTTTTTATAAAGTTTCTTCCTTCCTTTTCGCTTTGGGCTGGTCATTGGTTTATTTCATGCAAAAAGAACATTACAACAACCATTATTATTTACTAATGTTGGTTGCTTGGGCTATGGTTTTTATTCCTGCTAATCGTTACAAAGCAGTTGATGTATTACTTTGGCCGAAATTACGTTCGGAATTTACTTATCAATGGACACGTTTACTTTTCATTGTTCAACTGTTCTTGGTTTACACTTTTGCCGCTTTGGCAAAATTATATCCGGGATGGATGGAAGGTGATTTTCTCATGATTCGTTATAAAAACACAGCTCATTGGATTGAAAAAAACATTGAATGGGATGTTTTGACTGAATTTGTCTATTCGCGCGAATTTGCTAAAATCATGGCCTATTTGGGATTTGGATTTGATTTACTCATTGTTCCCTTACTTTTTTGGAAACGAACCCGAATTTTTGCTTTTTTAATGGCTTTATTTTTCCATATATTCAATTCCATCACTCTGCACATCGGTATTTTTCCTTATTTTGCCTTAGCGATGTGCCTTTTTTTCTTTTCTCCTGAA
>JAVFAE010000170.1:0-4185 GCA_034002605.1 Weeksellaceae bacterium
CCAAAACTAATTTGTCAGAATCTGAAAAAGGCAAAGTTGGTTTGGCAACAACCAAAGCATCAAAATGTTGAAGTGACTCTAAATCAGATTCTTTTAAAGTATAAGTTGAATCCTGAATGGGTTGAATATAAACATCAACATTGTAATTATCTGCCAAAGCTCGTCCAAAGCCATTCATATAAAGTTGAGATAATTCATCGTGATGAACTAAAAAACCAACATTTTTTCGTCCGATTTGAGTAATTTTCCGAACTCCATCCATGAATAAATATTCCAATTTTTCAGTAGAAGCCAAAGCCAAATCCTGAAATGCCAAAGTGGGGTCGTTGACCAAAGTCTCCATCCAAATTTCCTTTCCATCATAAAGCATTTGTGCATACGGATAGATATTCAAAACGCCTTTGTCGGTTTTTATCGGAGCAGGATTTAATCCTTTTTCTTGTAATTCCTGGTAATTGAAATCTTGAGTTGGGTCTATAAATTGAAAATTTATTTTAGGATTAATTTCTCTGAATTCATCTAAAATAAAGGAAATTTCATTTTTTAAAGTTCTGTAATCACCGGAGAGTTCACCACCCAATAAAATATTTATTTTTAAGGGAAAATCAATTTCTTTCAGTATTTTATGAGTGGTTTCGGTTAAGGTATAACGTTTGTCCTGCGTTAAATCAAAACGTTTGTAAAACCATTCCGATGCCAAAACGATTCCTGCTAAAAGAAGGATAATTAGGGTTGTATTTCGGTTTAAAATTCTCATTTTTTCTTAAATCCAATTCTTTTACGGTTTTGAAAATCAGTTTTATGTTCTTTTTTTTCTATTAAATTGATAGCTTGAAGTTGCATAGGTGAGAGTTATTTTTTACGTTCCAAATTATAATTCGTCAAAACTAAAAATAAAGTAATTATTGCAATAAAATAAATTAAATCTCTTGTATCTAAGATTCCTTTCAGTAATTGTTGAAAATGCACCAACATACCGAATTTCTGGACATAATAATCAGCAGTTCCTAATAAATTATAAGATGCCAAACTTTCAAAAGCATAGAATAATACAAAATTTAAAAAAACAGCCAAAACATAAGCAGCCACTTGATTTTTGGTTAAAGAAGAAGTAAAAATCCCGACGGATGCAAAACTACTTCCTACTAAAAATAAACCTAAATAACCACTGAAAAATGTACCGTAATCCAAAGTTTGTTCACTGATTATAAATTGGTTCAAAGTGTAAATAAACAGTAAAGTCGGTAAAATACAAAAAAGTAAAACGACTAAAATCGGTAAGAATTTTCCCCAAACAATTCCATAGATTTTAATCGGTTGTGTAAATAACCAATACAAAGTTCCCGAACTTTCTTCTTCTGCCAAGGTCCGCATGGTTAAAGCAGGAATTAAAAAAAGTAAAATCCAGGGAGCGATGAAGAAAAAACTGTTTAAAGTCGCTGTTCCTATGTTGAAAATATTGAATTCATTATCGAAAAACCATAAAAATAAAGTACAAATCAGCACAAAAGCTGAAGCACTTATGTACGCCATATAGCTTGTAAAATAATGATAAAGTTCTTTTTTAAATAATTGAAACATGAGTGATGAACAGCTAAATTGAACGTACAAAAATAGGAAATTCCAATGGGATTATCTTTGATTAATTTGGCCAAATAAAGCTTACTGTTTTTTTAACTTCTTCGTGTAAACTCAGATAAACCGGACAAGTTAAAGCAGCGTGTTCAATGATTTTTTGTTCTTTTTCGGAATAAATAGCTTGTCCTTTCAAAGTCATTGTAACTACAATTTCTCCAATTCTTCTCGGATTCGCCTGCATAACTTTTGTAATTTCAACAGAAGTTCCGTCAATATTAATTTGATGAGTATTACAAGCAATTCCTATAATCGTTAACATACAGCTTCCCAAAGCCGTTGCGACCAAATCAGTAGGAGAGAAGCGTTCGCCTTTTCCATTATTATCGACCGGTGCATCCGTTTCCACTACGGTTTTGGATTGAATATGAGTCATTTCGGTTCGTAAATTTCCTTTGTATAGTACGGTAGAAGTCATTTGTAAATGATTTATTGGATTATTTTACTGTTTTTTAAAGCAATTTTCGTTAAAACTTCTTTTGTAAATAATGGAAAATCAGCATTTTGAATCCAGCTATAATAACCTTTGTCGGTTTCCAAAACGTCGATTACTCGTTTTCCTTTGTGTTTTCCGAAGTTAAAAATTTCTTCATGTTTCTCATTGTATCCAATGAATCCGGCTAAATCGGCGGTTTTTCTTTGGGTAGTATAATCACTTAAAAATTTTGTTGTATTTTCCAAATCAGGATATCTCTCAAGTTGAGCCTTCAATACTTCATAAGTAGCTTCCACATCGGCGGCGGCAGAATGTGCGTTTTCCAAGGTTTTATTACAATAAAACCGATAAGCAGAACTCAAATCGCGGGGTTCTTTTTTGAAAAATATAGCTTGAACATCAATTAAACGATGTTTTTCCATGTCAAATTCTACACCAACCCGTAAAAATTCTTCAATTAAAAGAGGAACATCAAAACGGTTAGAATTGTAACCTGCCCAATCGGAATCTTTCATTATTTCCCAAATTTGAGGTGCGATTTCCTTAAAAACAGGTTCGTTTGCCACATCTTCATTAGTGATTCCATGAACGTCAGAGGCTTCTTTTGGAATTGGAATTCCCGGATTTACTCTAAGTGTTTTACTTTCCTTATTTCCGTTTGGGAAAATTTTTAAAACCGAAATTTCAACAATCCGGTCAGAACCAACATTGATTCCGGTAGTTTCTAAATCAAAAACGCAAAGTGGTTTGTGCAAATTAAGCATATAGTATTTTTTTTCTGAAAATTAGTGATAATAAGATGTAAAAAGGAATGACGACAGCTAAAGCCGAAATTCCCAAAATCAGTAATAAAACGAAACTGATGATGAGAAATATATATTTGTAATAATTTTCTGTCCAACTCAATCCTTTTAATTTAAATGAAAACATAGGTAGATTTGCAATCAATAAATAGCTGCTCAAGGCTGTAACAAAGAGTAATAGAAAGAAATCAACGCTTCCTTTTGAAATTAAAATACCCTCATTTTTTGTAGTAATCCAAAACAATGAAAAAATAAAAATAGTATTGGCAGGTGTTGCCAAACCTTTAAAATAAGCGGATTGTTCGGTGTCAACATTGAATTTCGCCAAGCGTAAAGCAGAAAATAAAGTGATTAAAAATCCAAAAACAGAGCCAATACCGAATTCAGTTTGAAGTGAAGTGTTTAGTAAATTCATCATAATAAGCCCGGGGACTAATCCAAAACTAACCATGTCGGCTAAAGAATCGAGTTGTACTCCGATTTCAGAACTGATTTTTAAAGCACGTGCAACCATTCCGTCTAATAAATCTAAAATCAAACTGGCACAAAGCAAATAAAAAACAGAATGAGCTACATTTATTTCTTCCGTTTTTAAAACTCCGGTTAAATATAAAACGGAAAGAATTCCACAAAATAAATTGCCGAGTGTTAAAAAATTAGGAAGTGTAAATAGTCGCATTTGGTTGTGTTAAAAATTGAGTGTTTCAGGTATTTTTTATAATTATTTACTTGAAAAAGTCCGATTGCGAATATACTAAGAAACTGTCTAAATTTTTACCAACAAAAAGATAAAAGATTTAAAATAATCGTCTTTCCCATACTTTTGGTTTTTTGAGTATAGTTTTCACTTTTTATTCTTGATTTATTCCGCTAAATCTTTAAATAAAAATCAAAAATTCAGCTCGAAATATCTCCAAAATCTAAAAATTTTATTTTTAGATAATTACTAAGAAAATAAAAAATAAAACTAAAAAAGTTTGTTAGATACAGTAAATTGTTTACTTTTGTGCATGTGAAGCGGTGTTTATTGCCGTTTTTAAATTTCACTTTAAAGAACCTAAACCCTATTTTTGTAATTCCTTCCTTAAAATTATTGGAAGGAATTTTGTTTTTAGGCAAAGGATAAAATCAATAGAATTTTATAAATATCATTTCCATAGAAAGATAGCCGTTTGAAGTGGCTGTAAAAAATCATCTTTTAAGCTGTTAAAAAAAGATATATTTGTGTTTTATAAAAAACAAAAACAAGAAAAATGGAAAATCCTTATAAAGAAGAAATAGATGTTCGAGTTTTAATTCCTATCAAACGAC
>JAVFAE010000171.1:0-4106 GCA_034002605.1 Weeksellaceae bacterium
TTATTTTTGCACCGGATAAAAACTTAGGAAAATACCTGAATCGGGTGACCGGAAGAAATATGATTTTATGGGATGGGGTTTGTATTGTCCACGAAGCTTTTTCGGTAGAGAGAATTGCGAATCAATTAGTTAAACACCCACATGCGAAATTAATTGCTCATCCGGAAGCCGAAGAATCTGTTTTGCAAATTGCAGATTTTGTCGGTTCAACTTCTCGACTTCTTAATTACGTAGAAACCAATAGTGCTAATGAATTTATCATTGCAACAGAAGAAGGAATTATTCATGAAATGCAGAAAAAAGCACCCGGAAAAAAACTGATTCCTGCATTGGTTCAGGATGAAAGCTGTAATTGTAGTGAGTGCTTTTTCATGAAACGCAATACAATTGAGAAAATTTATTTATGCATGAAATATGAGTTACCTGAAATCGTAATTGAAGAAGAATTACGGGCAGCTGCCTTGAAATCTATTAATAAAATGCTGGAACTTTCAGAAAGTATAAAATAGTTTTTTTCAAATGTCGGGTATTCTTTATTTAGTTCCTACTCCTATCGGAAATTTGGGTGATATGACTTTCCGAGCAGTTGATGTTTTAAAAAACTCAGATTGTATTTTAGCAGAAGACACCCGGAATAGTGGGTTTTTATTAAAACATTTTGAGATAAGTACACCAATGCGAAGTTATCACGCACACAATGAACACCAGATTACTGAAGAAATTTTAAAAGAATTAAAAGAAGGAAAAACCTTTTCTTTGATTACGGATGCAGGTTCTCCCGGTATTTCAGATCCCGGATTTTTCCTGGTTCGGGCTTGTATTGAACATACTATCGAAATCATTGCACTTCCCGGCGCAACTGCTTTTGTTCCGGCTCTTACCGTTTCCGGATTGACTTCTAACGAGTTTGTATTTATTGGTTTTCTTCCGGTAAAAAAAGGAAGACAATCAAAACTCAAAGAATTACAAGAGGAAAAAAGAACTTTTATATTGTATGAATCACCACATAAAATAAAACGAACTTTGAAAGATTTAATTGATTTTTTAGGAGAAGAACGAAAAGCAACTCTTTCACGTGAAATTTCTAAGAAATTTGAAGAAAGCTTACGAGGAACCCTAAAAGAACTCTCTGATTTAGCCGAAACAAAAAATCTAAAAGGAGAAATGGTTGTAGTTGTGGAAGGGAGACCAACTACTTGTTAACAGAAGTAGCTCTTTTATCGAGTTGTTTGAACTCTATTATTCATCAGTTCAACGTTGAAGTTTACTTTTGCTTTTAATGCACCAAAAACTTTTAAAATCGTTTCTATAGTAACATTAGTTGTGTTGTTTTCAAGTTTTGAAATTTGTGCACGTTGTACACCGACCAACTTTCCAAGTTCCTCCTGTGTTAAATTTCGTTCAAGTCTAACTTTTCGTATCATTTCTCCCAAAACCTCCAATTGAAGTTCTTGTTCGTATTGAGTTCTTTTTTCTGTTCCGATTTCTCCAATAAACTCGTCTTTTATTTGGTCAAAAGTGAACATTTCTAATTCTTTTATTTTTTGTTTTCATTTTTTCTACTATTTTTAAGTTCAAAATATTTTGAGATTCTTGTGCGGATTTTCGGGTTTGCTATTTCCAATAACGGTTCATGTATTGCCGAAGGCAGGGGATTTTAGCACAAAAGTTTAATCGAAGAACGAAAGTTGGACTTTGCACAAATGCCCAATCGAAGCCGTTTACCCGCTCTCTTGCAAAACTGCTTGTTCTCTGCTGGCCAAGTTTTATTCGTTCGTTAATTTTCGTTGTTGATAAAAATATGATTTGTGAATAACGTATGAGGTGCACTCACTAAATTAATATCAAATTTTAGTGATGGTTCAACTCTTGAACTTGCATTGTGAATTCTAAAAGAAATTTGCCAACCTTCATTTAGCGAAACCAATAGGGTGGTAGTCGAATTTTCCTGATATACAACTTCAATCAATCTACTTGGCAATTTTAGTTTTGGAATCCTTGCTTTTGGTTTTATGTTTTCAAAAGGTAAGTTCAATGAACCGTGTAAATTATACGCTTGGATTTCGACTTGTTTTTTACCTTTGATAACTTTGTAAAAGTCTTTGTTACCGATTAAATATTGCACTAAATTTTCAGCAACTATATTAGGGCTCTCTTTGTCAAGTCGAAGTAATTCTTTCTTAAAAGCGTTCAAAATTGGAATATAAACAACTTGATGCATATTTTTAATGCTTGTCCATTTCGTTGATTTATCCTTGTTTCGGATTTCGTTAAGCATATCAAAAATGGGGTTTATTTCTTCAAAATACGCTTTTGAACAAGGAACACCCAACCATTTGTCGCCAAAATCTATTAATTGCGAAAGTCGAGAATGTTTTACGGCTCTATGGTTATTTTTTGCAGACACTCCAATTTCCCACTTTTGAAGTGAGCGAATTAAAATTACATCTCTCACATCGCCTGATTGCCCAACTTGGTCAGACGCAATTTCAAGTTCTAAAATATCTTCTTTACTGATTCCGTTTGATAGTCTTGGTTCAATATCTATTAAAAAATTGATAGCTGAACTTGCTGTAATTCTAAAAATTTCCTGTTCTTTTTCTTTGAAACTATCAAAAAAACCTTTTGCTGTTTCGTAAGGCTCATTTACTTTGATTGTTACAGTTGTAATTGGTTTTAAACGCTGATAAAACTCGTCCAATAAGGCAAATTCAAAAGCTTTTCCATTGAATTATTTTGGGCGTGCCCCTACGGGTCGGGCTATCCGCTACAAGTCCTCGCTCGTTCCTCGCTGTGGGCTTTTCGCTACTATCCCTCACGCAACTTAGTACCCAATTAAAAGTATTCCTTTTAAGGGTAAATGTAATCTGCTTGATATATATAAAGTTTCGAGAAAGGTATGAATTATGTCAAAGTCATAATGACCTCTATAAATCTGTCTTACGGCAATCACAAGATACTCAACTTCAAACATCATACAGGCTTGAAAAATGTCTTTTAAAAATTGATTGTTTTCCGTTGCTCTACCTGCCTCAACTTCTAAAACAATTTTTCCATCTTTACTCAATGCATCAGCATTAAAAGATTTGTCAATTTTATTATCATATCCAAATAAAACCGGAACATCAATTTTGTCCGCAGCAGATTTACTCATTTCAACTTTAAAACCGATCTCCTCTAAATAAGGTCCTAATTTTTTTAAAACATCATTACTTTTAAGATTTTTGGTTTCAGAGTCAATTTGTTTTTCTACTTTAATAAAACACTCTATTAATTCTTTTATTTCAGGCGTAATACCTTGCGAACGAGGGAAAAATTGGTATTTTATCATACAATTTCTGCTTCTATTTTTTTAATTAACACTTTTTCATTCAAAGAGAAATAATTATCAGGAACGAAATAGAAAATTTGCTCATCAATTATTTCTGCTTCTTTGTTTATATATGCTCCCTTATCATCTAATAGACTTGCATTTAACTTTTCGCTTGCTAACAAAACTTCCCCGTATATTTCCGAATAAACCATCTTGCTTAAAAATGCTTGATTATTGTACTGTATCATATTGCCAATTTATATTGTTCGATAAACTTCATTTTTGGTGCTTGTGGGTGAAGTGGTGCGTGTCTGCCACCTGCCTGAATGGTAAATGATTGCTCATCCCAACTTCTCACTCGATTTCTCGACATAAAAATAGAAGAAAAGTCACCAATCATATATTCGTGATTAGGAACTTTACAAGCGTTTCCATTGGTTTTGTTATATTCTTTTGCTGGTAAAACATTGTCTTTTAAGTCGGCAATGGCTTCTTCCAAAGTTATTTTTGGAAAAGTGTGTTTTGGAAATTCAAAAGTAAAATCCAAATCTTGACGGATTCCAATAAAAAATACTCTTTTTCTATCTTGTGGAACATTGAAATCCGAGGCATTCAGCATATCAAAAGAGAGATTATAACCTGCTTCTTGAAATAGGCTTTTTATGTTTTTTAATGCGTCAGAATGTCTGTCAAGCAACATTCCACTTACATTTTCAGCTAAGAAAAATTTGGGTTGTTTGGCTTTTAGTATTCGTATAAATTCAAAAAACAATTGTCCACGCTTGTCAGAAAT
>JAVFAE010000172.1:0-4106 GCA_034002605.1 Weeksellaceae bacterium
ACAAAATCGCCGCCCCAAGCACCTAAACTCTTTACAATTCCCTCATAATCCGGGAAATACACATCTTTCACTTTAGGTAAACCTATTTTAGAAGCTATTATTTCTTCATGAGCAATTACCAAAATTTCAAATTCTTCTTTTGATTCTGTCCGGCTTATATTGTAAGTTAAAGTTGAAATGAGATTCAGCCAATCTTTGTCTTTGGATACGTTTTTATAATGTTGTGTCACACTTTTTTGTGTGTCTTGCTTTTGGTTTAAATGAACAAAAAATAAATTTTCTGTGATTTTGGAAGAAAGCTGAACTTCTTCTATCATTGATTTTTCATTTTTTCTTTGATAGAAAATTGGCGTTTTAGCTTCCGCACAAGCAATATCGTAGCCACTGGTCTGAAAAGTCAACCGATTGAGTTCAAAAGCATCCAACTGAATCCATTGTGCTAAAAGTGAAATCAAAGTGGAACTGCTTCCCAATCCCCAGTTTTTAGGAAAATCCAATGTTGTACTACATCGAATATCCTGATTTTGGTCGTTAAAAAAATTAGGTTTCAATTGTTCTATCGCCAATAGAATTTTATTCAATTTTCCGGCTAATTTTGAATGGGAAGTTTTGAGTAGTTTTAAACTTTTCAATTCCCATTCTGCTGTAAACCACACTTCTTGATTGTGCAAAAAAGCTTCCCAATACAAAATCGGAAATTCTGTTTCCTTTTCAGAATAAGAAACGGTTAAATTCTGTCCGAATCGAGTTGGAATTGCCAATGCCAAAGCACCGTCAATCACCGCATATTCGCCTGAAATCAATAATTTTCCGTTTGCTTTTAATGTCTGCACAAATCAAGATTTTCCATAAAATTATAGCGCAGCCGAACTCGTTACCGCTTCCCGGTTGATTTTCTTAATCAATCCCTGAAGTGTATTTCCCGGCCCTACTTCGATGAATTCTGTAGCTCCGTCTTGTAACATGTTTTGAACCGATTGTGTCCATTTTACCGGTGCGGTTAATTGTGCTATCAGATTTTTCCTGATTTCATCAGGGTTTGTTACAGCTGTTGTTGTAACATTCTGATAAACCGGACAAACCGGTGTATTAAAAACCGTTTGCTGAATTGCTTCTGCCAATTCTTCCTCCGCAGGTTTCATCAAAGGTGAATGAAAAGCTCCGCCAACCGGCAAAATCAAAGCGCGTTTTGCTCCGGCTTCTTTCATTTTTTCACAAGCTTTCTCAACGGCAGGAATTTCTCCTGAAATCACCAATTGCCCCGGACAATTGTAATTTGCTGCTACTACAATTCCTTCTATTTCAGAACAAATTTGTTCTACAATCTCATCATCTAAAGCCAAAATTGCCGCCATAGTCGAAGGATTCATTTCACATGCTTTTTGCATTGCCATTGCTCTTTTATATACCAAATTCAATCCGGACTCAAAAGTCAAAGTTTTATTGGCAACCAAAGCAGATAATTCGCCCAAAGAATGTCCGGCAACCATGTCTGGTGTAAAGTTTTCCAAAGTTTGAGCTAAAATTACAGAATGTAAAAAAACCGCCGGTTGTGTAACTTTTGTCTGTTTTAATTCTTCGGTGGTTCCTTCAAACATGATTTTGGAAATTTCAAATCCTAACTGTTCATCGGCTTTTTGAAATAATTCTTTGGCTTTTGCTGAATTGTCATATAAATCTTTTCCCATTCCGGTAAATTGGGCGCCTTGTCCCGGAAAAACGTATGCTTTCATTTTTTTGTTTTTAAATTTTATACTGAATTAAAACTCACCTACTTATCTTCTTTTTAATCAAAAAACGAAAGTCGGCTTGTTGTTCAAATATACTCTTTATTTCTTTTTCTTTTGTTTTTCTTTCTCTTTCTCAGTTTCCCACATTTTTGATAAGAACAAATAACGTTTAAAAACAGAATGAGAATGTAGTTTGGAAATAATATATCCTTCACTTCCATCCAAAACGCCTAATCGGATAACATAGTGATGTACAAAACGGTACCATGGTTTTATCCAAAAATGAAATGCATTGGGTTTTAATCTTTTTTTGAATAATTCTTTGGCTCTGAGTATGGAATATTGAGTCAATTTCCGGTCATATTCTTCAACTGAAAAATAAGAATAATGATCTAATTTATTGGTCAAATATTTTACTTTTCCTTGGCTATCAATCAATTCATGCACCAATCGTCCTTCTCCGTATCGGTTTTTGGATTTTTTGAACAACCGAATCACTTTATCGTTTTGCCAACCCGAATGTTTGATGTATTTATCCATGAAATAAAAACGACGATAAACCATAAAAGCGTCTGCATTATTTTTCTTGATTTCGTCGAGCATTTCAAAAATCAAAGCTTTTGGAATTCGTTCATCGGCATCAAAGAAAGTTACCCATTCATTTTTGGCTTGGTCAATAGCATAATTTTTTTGTGCAGTAAAGTTGTCAAATTTTCGGACGATAAATCTGACTTTTGGGTGTTCTTTAGCGATTTTGGCCGTTTTATCGGTACTTTCTGAATCGACAATCACAATTTCATCAGCATACCAAGCTTCTTCCAAGTATTTTTGAATGTTTCTTTCTTCGTTATACGTAATCAATAAAGCCGATATTTTAGGTAATTCTTCAGAAAATTCTTTTGGCAGAGTGATTTTTCCAAAATTCTGTTGCAAAAATTGATCACATTCTTTTCTTACATAATCAAATTTCAATTCTTTATAATATTTGTGTGTGTGTTTCAATAATTTTTTTTCTGAAGTTTTATTGACAAATTGTTGTTTTAAATCCTGTAAATGAACGCTTACATGTCGTTTTCCATCTTCAAAACAACCCCAATCTTTTGGAAATTTATGTGGTGAATAAATACTAAAAGTAGGAATATCCAATGCTTTTGACATATTAACCGCTCCTCCTTCATTTCCCACAAAAGCATCGCAATGGTACAGGATTTTTAAAAATTCTCGAACGTTTTTGCCCATTACATCCAAATAAATTTTATCCATCGAGGATAAACCGGATTTGATTTTATCTACCGTTGGTTGCTGATTAGGAATGTAATTGAATAAAATATTGAAATTATAATAGTTTTGGATATGCGCAATTAACTTTGTCATATAATCAATTGGCCAAGATTTATCTTCTCCACTTCCCAAAATTCCAATCATCAAAGTTTTTCGTGAAAAGTCAATTTTTGCTGTTTCTAAAATTTTTCTTCCTTCTTCAATTTCTTCTTGTGTCAAATAAATTTTCGGATGTAATTGCAACTTAAAATCGTCTTCAACCAAAGGTAAAATAAGACCTACTCTATTGTCAATCGCTGTACAACAAGTGGATTCAGAAGGTAATTTAGCTTTTTCAATCACATCTGTATAGATATGTTTAAACAAAGGTTTGTTGTAACTGATTCTTCGTTTAGCTTTTGATTTCAGGCTGATAAAACGACTTTGTAATTTAGCATAAGGGTCAATTAAAATATCGTATTGCTCATCTCGAATTTGATTGGCATAATTCAAAAGAACCGGGATTTTTTTTAGTTGTTTATCATCAAATGAAATGATTTTATCAATAAACGGATTATTTTCCAAAACTGCCACAGCCGGTTTATAACACAAAAAATCAACTCGGATTTCCGAATCCATATTTTTGAGGTTCTCAGCAATTACAGAGGAAGCCAAAACGTCTCCTATGTATTTATTTTGTATGATTAAAGCCTTCTTCAAAAGAATCTATTGTGGTTTTATTTTTTATAATTCGGTTATTGTATTGTTGGATATATGCTTTTATTTTACTTTCAAATTCTTCTTTCGGATAATAGTCTAAATCATTTTCCAATGTTTTATCTTTTTCAATATCGTTTACTTTGATAATCGATTTTCCATCAAAACAAACATAATAATTATCAATAATAAAATGATACAATCCCTGATTGTAATTAGCAACTATTCTTCCTTCGGTTTTGGAAGGAGGATTTCCATAACTGAAAATTGTTCCTGAATAATTGAGATAATTTAAAGTTTCTGGCAAAATATCAATTTGCTCAATTAATTTAGTACTTTTTTGATGAATTTCCGGCTGAGAAGGGTCAATCTTTAAAATTGGAATTTTATAATTCCCAA
>JAVFAE010000173.1:0-4067 GCA_034002605.1 Weeksellaceae bacterium
TGGGAAAAGTAAATGATTTATATACGATTCTTTGTTCTGCCGATTTATTTTTATTGCCTTCAGAAAAAGAAAGTTTCGGTTTGGCAGCCTTAGAATCTATGGCGGCCCGGGTGCCGGTGATTTCTTCCAATGCCGGTGGAATTCCTGAAGTGAATATAGATGGAAAAACCGGATTTGTTCTTCCCGTTGGTGATGTTCAAGGAATGACGGAAAAGGCACTTTATTTATTAAAAAATCCGGAAATTTTGAAGGAATTTCGGGAAAATGCAAAAAAACAAGCTATTTATTTTGATAAAAAAAGAGTACTTCCTTTGTATGAAAAACTCTATGAATCAGTTTTTAAAGGAACTGCTTTTGAAAAGCAGAACGAAATATGACAGTTAATTAATGATAGGTAAATTCCACCAACCATTTTTTATATTACCAAAAAAATAAGCCGACTCATTTACAAAAATGAATCGGCTTAATTCTTTTATTTAAATAGTAAGTTTAAATTTTATTTGGACTTAGAACCAAAGATTTTTCTTTTTGTTTTTTGAATTTGAATTGGAAAATCTTCGGAGTATTGGAATTTACATTAGCCGGTCGGCTGGTACTTCCATTTGGAATTTCAAATTTCATTATAGAAATTGGATTTGAGTTTTGGCTCTCATCTTCAGGTTCAAGATAACTTGTATGAGGATTGAATCCTTCAGTTGGACTGATAAGCATGCCATCATAATAAGCAACAATGTTGTAATTGGTGTTTTCCTCAATACCGCAATTAGCCCAAAGGTCAACTAAAACTTCATATTCACCACTCTCAATTTGAGTAATGTCTTCATAGAAAATATTTTCGTTGTTGATGTAGTCTAAATTACATGCCGGATTACTATCCACATCTAATTGTCCACCATTTCCTGAATAAGAATGACCATAGAAAATTTCTTCTCCATTTGGCTCTATTAAATGAAGATCCACATCATTTTCCTGATCCCAAGACAGACTTATTTGAAGAAGACCGGTTCCGGCATACATATAATTAACGTCCAAAATCTCCGGATATCCAAAAGAACCGTTTCCATCTGAAGCCATAAACTTAATGGACAAATCTTGATTTAATCCCTGTCCCAAAAGAATTGTTACAGTAGTTTCACGATTACCGTTTTGATTATTTTCTGTACCAACAGGTAAATTAAAATAGCCATTAACACCTGAAACACCTATTAAAATGCTTTTGGCACTATTTCCTGTTTCAACATTAATTGGGTTACTACCTCCGGGTAAAATGGTTTGATTACCGCTTAATCCCAAAATATCAAGATTATCAGAGTTGGCTCCGGGCATATCTTTTTGAACAAAATCCCCACCGACCACATCAAAATAATCATAAATAAAGGCTGTTTTATCATTTAAATCATCGTTATCATCTTCATCTTTGTTACAAGAAAATAATATAGAAACAGCCAGAACAGAAGCCAGGAAAAAGAAAATTCCTGACGATTTTAAAGAAATTGTTCTCATAATAATGTGTTTAAAAAATTAGTATTCAAATATATATATAAATTTTTTAAATATACCGTGTTATGATAGAAATAATAATAATGTGGATTCATACTTAATTTGAGTTTTTGTTACGAAAGTGTATTATGTTAAGAATTGAGACCAAGTTGAAAAAAAATTATTTTTGAATAGACTTATTCTTCTTAATAAATCAATTTACTTTTTTTATTAGGATAACTTTTCTTGATTATAAAACAAAATGTTAAATCTGGCTCAAATTCTTACTTTTACACTCAAATTCAATTATTATGAGCCGAATTTTTATTTTGTGTACTTTTTTGACCGGACTGATACTGAACGCTCAATCCGGATTGGGTTCACAAACAGCTAATTTCCAGGGTAATGAAATTGATTGTATTGTTGATACTTCTGAATTAGAAATTAATGGTGCCAATGACAGCAAAGCCACTATTCTGGTCAATGGTTCATCAGCTTCTTCTTGGCAACCGGGAGAAAATATTGAAAAATCTTTTGACGACAACTTGAATACACTTTACCATTCCAATTGGAGTAATACACAATTTCCGGTTACGCTAAATTATCGTTTTGACGGAAATACCGAAATTGATTATTTAAAATATATTCCACGTTCTGATGGTGGTGCAAACGGCTTTTTCGGAAACGTCAATATCAGTTACAATACGATTGTTAATCCTGAATTTATTTTGTTGACCAATCATGATTTTGGGCAGAATGGCACGCCTGAAGTGGTTCAGTTTTCAGAAACTATTACACCATTGAACATTAAAATTATCATTTATGATGGTTATGGAAATTTTGCGAGTTGTGCTGAAATGGAGTTTTATAAATCAGGAAATATTTCAAATCCTTCTCCACCATTAGGAATTTTTACCGATGAACTTTGTTCTGAATTAATGCCCGGTGTAACTCAAAATCAAATTAACAACATAGCTTCAGTTTTTTATAAGTCATTGGCTCAATGTCTTTTTGACGAAACCTATGATTTAGATTTTAGAGTTCAGGATTATGAAGTTTATCAGTCACCCAGCCAAGTTCACAATGAATTAAAAATTGGAGGTTATAGTCCTTTTGAAAATCCGACCGGAATGGTTTTTAATTCAGGAGATAAAATCGCACTTTTCGTCCGAAATAGTGAGGGTGAAGCCGTTTATTTAAAAATCAAAGATTTTGCACAAGGCTATGGAGGAGCAGAAACTTTTTATTTGTTGAATAATGGTTTGAATGTTTTTGAAATCAATAATTCAGGATTAGGTTACATCAGTTATTACAACAACAATCTTGATTTGTCAGATGTAAAAATCAATATTGTTTCGGGCAAAGTCAACGGTTATTTTCATTATCAGAATTCAACCAATGAAGATTGGGCTGAATTGTTGGTAAAAGACACTTATCCAAAAATAGATATAATTGGAAAATACGCACATTTGGTTTATGACCGTGATGCACTTCTGATTGGAAACCCTAATAATGGTAAAGAATTGATTGAAAAATATGATTTGATAAACCAGCACGAAAGATTACTGATGGGATTTTACAAATACAATCGTTCACCTAAAAACAGAATTACAGCATTAGGCGAATACGGCGGTGGTTATTATGCAGGCGGCAGTGGAATTCATTTGGACTGGACATGGGGAATAGCTGCAATGGCCGATCCGAATGGTTTGGATTTATGGGGAATTCCACACGAATTTGGACATGAAAATCAAATTCGGCCGGATTTGAACTGGATAGGAACTACCGAGGTTACCAATAATATTTATTCAATTTGGGTTTATTATCAAATGAATCCCGAAGGAAATAAATATACCCGTTTGGAGTCCGGTTCTTCATCACCGGGGCAAGGCATGCCGTCAACTGTGGGAGGAACGATAAACGGTGCAATTAATTCGACTTATGTAAACAATAATCCGTTGCAGCAAACACAAGATTATGATGTATTTAAAATTCTTGTTCCTTTCTGGCAGTTAGAACTTTATTATCAATTGGCAGGAGCTTCAAGAAATGCACCTATTTTGGATTTTGATTATCCCGGCGATTATACAGGTATTGATTATGCACGTTGGTACGGAACGGTAGCCGAAATATCAAGAAATACAGATTCTTCAAATCTCACAAACGGTCAGTTGGTAATGAATTTTGTGAAGAATACTTGTGATGCCGTTCAAGAGGATTTAACAACTTTTTTCAGTGATACCGGATTTTTGAAACCGATAAATGTGAATATAGATGATTACGGTATTGGGCACTTGGAAATCACTCAGCAGATGATAGATGAAACGATTGCTTATGTGCAAAACAAAAATTATCAGCAGCCGGTATCTCCGGTCATTCGCTACATTTCAGCACATAGTGTGAATTCATTTAAAAATCAACAAACCGTTCAAGGAGAAACCGGTGCGGGCGTAGTGAAAACCGGAAGTCAGCTGAGAATTCAGAATGAAGATTGGCAGAACGCTGTGGCTTTTGAAGTTTATGATACCAATGGTCAATTGATGCAAGTTGCTATTGTTGGAACCGGCGATATTTCATTAAATACAACC
>JAVFAE010000174.1:0-4027 GCA_034002605.1 Weeksellaceae bacterium
ATCGGAATTAATCCAAGCCGCCACGGAGCCGGTGTTACGGGTGTTCCTTTTACCGATACCAAACGTTTAGAAAACATTTGTGGAATTAAGATGCATTCTGCTTATACACATGAAGTTTCTTCTGTTTTTTTGTACGATATGATTACAGAATATGGCGGAGCTCAGGATTTTTATTCTAATTTTTATATTAATTCTCCCTTTCCTTTAGCAATTGTTCGACATTCAAAAGGCGATAAATGGCTGAATGCAAATTATTATGATGACAAAGAATTATTTGAATGTGTTAAAAATTTCATGATTGAATCCTTAAAAAAGCATATTGAATTAGGGCTTGATACTTCAGAAGTTTATATTTTGGGAAAGAAAAATGCCGGATTTATTCAAAAATTAAACGAAGAAGCTCATTTGTTTGGTGAAATGAAAGTTTTGGAACATCCGCGTTTTATTCAGCAATACAAATCAAAAGAAAAACAGTTTTATATCAATAAATATATTTTAGCTTTAAACGGATTCTAAAAAAATCGGCAAATTCAAAGTTGTATCTGAATTTGCCGAATAATTTTATATCAATTGATTTTAGAATCGTTTATAAATCAAAATCGATGTCAATGTTCAATTTTTTAGCGATAATTGTTGTGATTCTCGTTTTGATTTGTGGAATTTTAACATGTTCCAAAACTTCTGCTGCAAAAGCATACAACAACAAAGCCTGAGCTTCTTTTTTAGGAATTCCTCTTTGTTGCATGTAAAACAGTGCCATATTGTCCAATTGTCCAACTGTACAACCGTGCGAACATTTTACATCATCAGCAAAAATTTCCAATTGAGGTTTGGTATCAATCGAAGCTTTGTCGGTCAATAAAACATTGTTATTTTGCTGAAAAGAATTCAATTTTTGTGCTTCCGGATGAACATAAATTTTCCCATTGAATACACCGTGCGAATTTTCATCAAAAATCCCTTTGTACAATTCGTGACTGTCACAATTTGGGAAACGATGATCGACTTTAGTATGATGATCGACGTGTTGTTTCCCGCCAATTACCGTAATTCCATTCAAAATTGAGTTACAATTTTCTCCTTTTTGAGTGAAATTCAAATCATTTCGGGTTAAATTTCCTCCAAAAGAAAAAGTATGAACCGATGCTACGCTGTCTCTTTCTTGTTCAATATAAGTATGATCAATTAAAGAAGCTTCAACTGTATCATTTTGAATTTTATAATAATCCAATTCGGAATTTCTTCCTACATGAATTTCAGAAACCGAATTGGTCAAATTAGGTTTTCCGTTCAAAGTTTGATGACGCTCAATGATTTGAGCCTGAGAATTATTTCCGATTACAATCAAATTTCGAGGATGATACATGATTTCTTCTTCTTTTGCTGTAGAAAGAAAAATAACCTGAATCGGTTTGGATAAAATCACTTTATCCGGCACATAAATATAAGCTCCATCTTTACAAAAAGCAGTATTCAGAGAAACTAAACTTTCTTCTTTTGGTGCAATTTTCCCATAATAATTTTCAATAACCGGACGATATACCATTTTTTCCATTGCACAAGAAAGCACACAAATATCAGCTTCTTCATGTGTAGTAGATGACAAATAACTGCTGTAAACACCGTTTACAAACACAATGTCATAAGTATCCATATCGTGAAGCAAATACTGTTTAAAATCCTTATATCCGATTGAAATATCTTCTGTTTCCGGAAATAATTTATAGTCTTTTTTCAACAAAGGAGTTAAATTCGTAAAACGCCATTCTTCGTCTTTTCTTTTTGGAAATCCCTGTTTATCAAACACATCAATTGCCTCAAGACGAAGCCCTTCCATCCATTCCGTATTTGGGTTTTTTCCTTTAAAAACCAGATGTCTTGAAACTAAATTTTCTTTTAAATCCATTTTATTTTCTTAACTGAATTAAACACCGGCAGTTTCCGCTTCTTCAATTACCCAGTCATACCCTCTTTCCTCCAATTCCAAGGCCAATGATTTATCACCTGATTTAATGATTTTACCATCATAAAGAACGTGCACAAAATCCGGAACAATATAATCCAACAAACGCTGATAATGCGTAATCACCAAAACAGCATTGTCGTCTTTTTTAAAGGCATTTACACCATCTGCCACGATTTTTAAAGCGTCAATATCTAATCCTGAATCCGTTTCGTCCAAAATTGCTAATTTTGGGTTCAACATCATCATTTGAAAAATTTCATTTCTTTTTTTCTCACCTCCGGAAAAACCTTCATTCAAAGAACGAGAAAGGAAATCTTTACGGATATTTAATTTTCCTGAATTTTCACGGATTAATTTCAGCATTTCTGATGCTCCCATTTCCGGTTCTCCTTTGGCTTTTCTTCCTTCATTAATCGCTGTTTTAATAAAATTCGTAACGCTTACTCCGGGAATTTCAACCGGATATTGGAATGAAAGAAAAATTCCTTTGTGTGCTCTTTCGTCAGGACTTAATTCTACTAAATCTTCGTTATAAAAATTTATTTCGCCTTCGGTTATATCATAATCCTCTTTTCCTGCTATTGCAGAGGCTAAAGTGGATTTTCCGGAACCGTTCGGTCCCATAATCGCATGAACTTCTCCCGGTTTAATGGCCAAATCAACTCCTTTTAATATTTCGGTGCCCTCTTCGATGCGAGCATGTAAATTTTTTATTGTTAACATTTTATTTCTGGTTTATTATTATTGATTCTATTTTAATTTTCAATTTTATCCTACGGAACCTTCTAATGAAATTTCTAATAATTTTTTGGCTTCTACGGCAAATTCCATTGGTAATTTATCCAAAACTTCCCGGCTGAATCCGTTTATAATCAAAGCAATTGCTTTTTCTGTATCAATTCCTCTTTGATTGCAATAAAACAATTGGTCTTCTCCGATTTTGGAAGTTGTGGCTTCGTGCTCGACTTGAGCCGATTTATTTTTAATGTCAATATACGGGAAAGTATGCGCACCACACTCATTACCCATCAAAAGTGAATCACATTGAGAAAAATTTCTTGCTCCTTCTGCTCCAGATGAAACTTTAACTAATCCTCGGTAAGAATTTTGAGATTTTCCGGCTGAAATTCCTTTTGAAATAATTGTAGATTTTGTGTTTTTCCCTAAATGAATCATTTTAGTTCCTGTATCGGCTTGTTGATGACCATTGGTTACGGCTACCGAATAAAATTCACCGGTCGAATTATCTCCTTTCAAAATACAGCTTGGGTATTTCCAGGTTACGGCAGAACCGGTTTCTACTTGTGTCCAAGAAATTTTAGCATTTCTTTCTGCTAAAGCACGTTTGGTTACAAAATTAAATACACCTCCTACTCCATTTTCATCGCCCGGATACCAGTTTTGAACGGTTGAATATTTAATTTCTGCACCATCCATCGCAATTAATTCTACTACTGCGGCATGCAATTGATTTTCATCGCGTTGAGGTGCTGTACATCCTTCCAAATAAGAAACATAAGCACCTTCGTCGGCAATTAATAAAGTTCGTTCAAATTGACCGGAACCTTCTTTGTTGATTCGGAAATAAGTGGAAAGCTCCATTGGACAGCGGATTCCTTTTGGAATGTAACAGAAGGAACCGTCTGAAAAAACAGCTGAATTTAAAGCTGCATAGAAATTATCGGTACGAGGAACAACTTTTCCGATGTATTTTTTCACTAAATCCGGATGTTGCTGAATGGCTTCACTAATCGACATAAAGATGATTCCCATTTCCTTTAAAGTTTTCTGAAAAGTAGTTTTTACTGAAACACTATCAATTACTACATCCATAGCGACTCCGGAAAGTCGTTTTTGCTCTTCGACTGAAATTCCTAATTTTTTAAATGTTTTTAACAATTCCGGATCAACTTCATCCAAACTATTTAAAACCGGTTTTTTCTTTGGTGCTGCGTAATAGGCTATATTTTGAAATTCCGGTTTTTTATAATGGACATTTGCCCATTTAGGTTCTTCCATTTTCTGCCATTCTCGAAAAGCTTCCAACCGCCATTCCATCAT
>JAVFAE010000175.1:0-4024 GCA_034002605.1 Weeksellaceae bacterium
TTTAAAATTAGGATTTATATCGCTTTAATTTTTCTTTAATTTCTTCCAAACCTAAGTTGTGAACACTTCCCAAATGAGAAGTTTTGAATTCTTTGTGCGGAATGTAAGTTCCTTCATCAACAGAAACTCCCACTATTCGGTAAGCATCCCGGAAAGAAGTTCCGGTTTGCAATAAATGATTAATATTTTCTACGGTGTAAATGGAATCGTATTTTTCTTGATTCATAAAATCATATTTGATTTCCAATTGCGGCAAAGCAAAAATCAGTATATCTAAAATATCATTAAATTGAATCATCGGTTCGAATAAAATTTCTTTTAATATCTGAAAATCACGATGATAGCCACTTGGTAAGTTGTTTATGGTAAGAATAATATCATTTGGAAGAGCTTGTAATCGGTTGCAATGTGCCCGAGTTAATTCAAAAACATCCGGATTTTTCTTGTGTGGCATGATGGATGAGCCGGTGGTCATTTCTTTGGGTAATTTTACAAATCCCATATCCTGACTGTTGTACATTACCAAATCATACGACATTTTGGATAAAGTTCCCGATAACATAGAAAGAGCAACTGCGGTTGATTTTTCGGTTTTTCCTCTTAGCATTTGCGCACCAACAGAGCTCACCGCCATTTCAGAAAATCCTAATTCTTCGGTAGTAGCTTTGCGGTCAATTTTGAAACTGGTTCCAAATCCGGCACCCGAACCTAATGGATTTTGGTCGGCTACTTTATAAGCGGCATCTAAAAAATATAAGTCTGACAATAAATTTTCGGCATAAGCAGAAAACCAAAGCCCAAAACTGCTTGGCATTGCTGCTTGAAAGTGTGTATAACCCGGTAATAGATTGTTTTTGTGTTCTTCAGATTTAGAAAGAAGAATGTCGATTAATTCTAAAATTTTAGCTTTGGTGTCGCCTAAATACTCTTTTAAAAATAATTGAATGGCAACCAAAACCTGGTCATTTCTTGAACGTGCAGTATGAATCATTTTTCCTGCATCGCCTGTTTTTTCGATTAATTCTGCTTCGATTTTTGAATGAACATCTTCGTAATTTTCATCGATTACAAATTCTCCGGCATCGCATCGTCCGATGATTTCATCCAATGCAGATTGTAGTTTTTGATTGTCTTCCATGGAAATTATTTCCATTTTCGTTAGCATATTGGCTTGTGCTTTTGAAGCAATCGCATCGTATTTTGCAAGATAAACATCTAAAATACGGTCTTTTCCAACGGTAAATTTTTCGATTTTGTCATTTACAGAGAAACCTTTGTCCCAAATTTTCATTTTGTTGTTTTTTGTGTGAATGTTTGCAAATTTAATTAACAAAAACGGAAGTTGAAATTTATCCGGTATAATTTATTAATTCATTAATTTGCTCCGGTAATTAAAATCTGTACTTTTACGCATAAATTCACAAAATGACCGAAAAAAAGAATAAAAACAATATGACAAAATACGTTCATTTAACCGGTTTGGGTTTTCAAATGATGGCAGTCATGTTTGTTTTTATTTGGTTAGGTCGTTGGGTAGATGAACATTACGCAGGTGAAAGAAAATATTTTGCTGCTTTGGGAAGCTTGTTGGGCTTGGCTGCATCTTTGTATTTAGTATTAAAGCAATTGAAAAACGTTAAATGAATTCGTATAAAAATTTTGGAATCATCATCGGGCTTTTACTTCTGTCAATTTTCCTTCATTTTATTTTGATGAATTGGATTTTAGGAATTCAAAAACCCTACTTTTCCTCCATTTATTTCTTTGTTTTTTCCGTTTTGATCATCAGTTCTCTTGCTATTCAGGCATTGGAAAAAAACTTTAAAGAACATTTGGGATATTTCTTTTTGGTAATAGTGGCAGTGAAACTTTTAGCCGCTAAAATTTTTATTGATTCTTTTTCCGAAAACAGTGAATTTCTATTTAGGATTTCATTAATTGTATTGTATCTTATTTGCTTAGTGTTAATTACATGGTTTGTTGCCCAAAAACTTTTAAAATTAGAAAGATGATAAAAAGCAGAAAAATAGGTTTCTTTATTAAGAAAATAACCCTTACTTTTGCACCTCAAAATTGAGTTAAATGAAAGCTCCGATGAGTAAACTTTTTTCATTCATTCTGTTATTCTTAGCTTTTTCGATAGCTTTTGCGGTTGAACCTTCTGTCAATGGCGAATCAGCATTGTCTGAACAAAGTAAAATGAAAGCTGAGATAAATGAAGTTATTCCACACCATTTACAGGATTCACACTTTTATAATGTATTGACAGACAAAGAGCACAATACTTATATTGGGTTTCCTCTTCCGGTTATTTTGATTGATAACGGTTTGGTTATGTTTAGCTCTTCCCAATTCGGGCAAGGAGAAAAAATCGTTGAAAGAAACGGGAACTTTTATAAACTTTATCACGGAAAAATCTATAAAACAGATGCAGAAGGTGTGATTAACTACGATGAAAAACATCATCCGACAAATGAAAAACCACTTGATTTTTCTATTACCAAAAACGTTGCGAATATCATTTTGACAGGTTTAATTATGTTGTTGATGTTCGGTGGAATGGCAAAACGATATAAAAAATCATTAGTTCCTTCCGGATTAGGGAGATTTTTAGAACCAATTGTTTTGTATGTAAAAGATGATATTGCAATTCCTAATATTGGAGAAAAACATTACAAAAGATTTATGAGTTTCCTTTTGACGATTTTCTTTTTCATTTGGATTCTGAACATTTTTGGTATTTCGCCATTAGCAGCAAACGTTACCGGAAATATCACAGTTACAGCAGCTTTAGCGGTTTTGACATTTATTATTACAAATGTATCCGGAAAATCAACCTATTGGTCACATATTTTTAATCCATTAGGAAATTCAATGCCTTGGATTGCGAAAATTCCGTTGTATATTTTATTAATACCGATTGAAATATTAGGAATTTTCATCAAACCTTTTTCATTGATGATTCGTCTTTTTGCCAATATTACGGCAGGACACATCGTAATGATGAGTTTATTGGGAATGATTTTCATTTTTAAATCATGGTTGGGCGGAACGCTTTCATTCGGATTGTCATTTGCTATTTTTCTTATTGAATTCTTTGTTGCTTTGTTACAAGCTTATATATTTACCATGCTTTCAGCACTTTACTTCGGTTTCGCAGTAGAGGAACATCACGACACAGAAGAAGCACATTAATTTAGAATTGTTTAATTATTTAAATATATATTTATGGAAATTCCAAGAATTGTAGGAGCAGGTTTAGCGGTAATCGGAGCCGGAATCGGAATCGGTTTAATCGGTAAAGGAGCAATGGAAGGTATTGCACGTCAGCCTGAAGCTTACGGGAAAATTCAAACAGCGATGTTGATTGCAGCAGCGTTGATTGAAGGTATCGGATTTGCTGCATTATTTGCGGTATCTGAAGGATAAAAATAAAAACTCACTGTCAACGGTTGGTTGTAGTGAGTTTTTTTAAATTAAAAAGATAAATTAAATTATAATGGAGAAGTTATTTAGCGATTTTTCATTTGGATTGTTTTTTTGGCAAATTATTTTGTTTTTGCTGTTTTTATTTTTACTCAAAAAATTTGCGTGGAAACCTATTTTGGGAGCAGTAAATGAAAGAGAAAAATCAATCGAAGATGCTTTGAATGAAGCAAAAAAAGCACGTGAGGAAATGGCACTTTTAAAATCAGAAAATGATAAAATTTTGAAAGAAGCCAAAATTGAACGCGACGCAATTTTAAAAGAAGCAAGAGAAGCCAAAGATACTATTATTGCTCAGGCAAAAGAAACTGCTCAGCAAGCAGCAGATCGTTTGGTGGAAAATGCTAAAATTGCCATCAACAATGAAAAAGCAGCAGCTATGACCGACTTGAAAAATCAGGTAGCACAGTTGTCAATTGATGTAGCAGAAAAAGAGCTGAAAAAAGAATTGAGCGATAAACCGGCTCAAGAAGCTTTGGCAAAAGAAATCATTAATCAGGCTAAACTGAACTAAAATGGTGGGATTCCGTGCAGCTAA
>JAVFAE010000176.1:0-4013 GCA_034002605.1 Weeksellaceae bacterium
TGGTTTAATGTTTTAATCAGTTGAATTACTGTAAAAACTTCCATTTCGATATCCAAAAATATCAAGTCAATATTATTGTTTATTAAAAATTTTATCGGCGTTATTGCATTATCAAAACTATCGACCAGTTCCAAAAAAGGAACACGCTTTATGTATTCCTGCATTTGTTGAATTGCCGGAAATTCGTCGACAATAATAATGCAGTTAATTTTCATAATTTTCAATTTTTAAATTCACAATATAGTGTTTCTCATTTTCGAAAATATCCAATTTATTATTAGCCGGAAATAGAATTTCTAATCTGCGTTTTATATTTGCAATTCCTATCCCTGCATTTGAGATTTTTTCAGTTTCGTTTAAAACTCTTTTTGTGTTTTTACAAAAAAAATTGATTTCATGCTCGTTTACCTCAATCCTGATTTCAATTTTTTCATCTTCACTTTTTTTCCCGTGTTTAAAAACATTCTCAATAAAAGGAATAAAAAGCATAGGTGGAATTTGAATTTTTGAATTTATTCCTGATGTTTTAAGTTCAATGAAATTCGGATTTTTATATCTTAGCTTTTGTAAATCAATATAGTTTTGAATATATTGTATCTCATTTACCAAAAAAACTTTTTCAGCATTTGCTTCATAAAGCATATAACGCATTATACTCGACAATTTGATAATTGCGTAACTTGTTTTATCAGAATTAGTCTGAGCGAACGAATTGATGTTATTCAAAGTATTGAATAAGAAGTGCGGATTAATTTGTGCTCTCAATAGAGCTAATTCGGTTTTAATATTTTGTTTTTCAAGCTCTTTTTGCTTATCACGCTTTTCAAACCATTCAATTCCTAGTCGAAATATTATTCCAAGGAAAGCATAATTAATGGTATGTCCGAAACTTGAAAGGTAAATTGTTTTCAATTGTTCGTGATCTGTTGTTTGCCAAAAATAATATGTGCAAACCCAGATTAATCCATAAAATAGAATGTAGGAAATACTTAGAAATACATTGAATTTAATTTTTTCTTTTTTAAAAAATTTAGGTGAAAAGTAGTAGTAAAAAATTATAAATGTTATGATATCAAGTGGATAAACAATGATAATTGTGTTAAAAATTGAAAAGAAAGGCTCTTCAACCCAAACATAAATATTTCTTATTATATGAATAAATACTTGAAATATCCAGAAAAACAAAGGAGCAAAAATTTTAACTTTTCTTAAGTTCATGTTTAGACTTTTCAAAGTAGGAAATCCAATATTCTCAAAATTACACTTTTTTAAATTCTTTTAAAAAGCAATTAAACAAATTAATATAAACACTAAACAAAATTTTGATTTTGATATACCAAACAGATTTTAATTACATTTTTTGAAAATTCAAATTTAGTTTATTCTTTTTCGGCTTTTGTTGAATGGTTTTGATTTCGGTTTTCAAGGATCATAATTTTGAATGAAATTTAAATCAAGTCGAAATGAAAGCATTCTTTAGATTCAGTATTATCATTTTCATTTTTAATCATTTCATAAATATCACTTATGCGGGTAATTTTGAGAATAAAACCGGGAAAATTACCGGTTATGTCTTTGATGCCAATTCAAATAAACCAATCGAATATGCAACTGTTTCTGTATACAAACTGCCTGATACAGTATTAGTTTCCGGTTGTATAACCGATGCTTCGGGCAAATTTGAAATTGAAAACCTGTTGTATGATAATTACTTTGTTTCTTTTCAGTTTCTCGGATACGAAAAGAAAATAATTGAAAATGTTACGATTAATTCAAAAATTCATGAGCTTGAAAATATTTTTCTCATAGAGTTGGTAAATGAACTTGAAACTGTTACAATTTCTTCCCAAAAGAATCTTGTTGAACAAAAGATTGATAAAAAAGTAATAAATGTCAGTCAGGATCTTAGCTCGATCGGTGGAACAGCTGCTGATGTGCTTGTAAATAACGCACTTGTTCAAACAAATTCGGATGGTGATGTTTTATTGCGTAACAGTTCAAGTTTCATTGTGCTAATTGACGGAAAACCAAGCCCTTTTGCCGGTGCTGAAGCATTAAATCAAATTCAATCATCGGAAATTGAGAGAATCGAATTAATTACAAACCCATCAGCTAAATACAATGCAGAAGGAGTAACCGGAATTATTAACATTATCACTAAAAAGCAACGATTTAAAGGCATTTCGGGGATTGTAAATGCTTCGTATTCATCAAATAATGCTTATTCCGGTGATTTTATTTTGAATTATAAAAACGAGAAACTAAACTTCTTCGTTGGAACCGATTACAAAAAACAAGTTACAAATGTTTCTTTTGATATTGACAGAACATACACATTTACCGACACTTTGTACTACAGGGATGAATTAATTAAACAGACTATAATCCGTCAAAATCCCGCCGTAAAATTTGGTTTGGATTATCAAATCAACTCAAATACTAATATTTCATTTACAAATACAAGCGGTACCGGTTCAAATTTGGATAAAACTAAATCGGTTCACATATAAAAATGGTCAAATTTTAACGAAACTCCCTTTTATATAGCAAATATTGAAGATGGTAATACCAAGAGTTTCTTTTCTACACCAACTCTTAGTTTTCTGCATAATTTTAATGATAAAGGCACAAAACTAAGTGCAGATATATCATATACGTATGCTAACGGAAATTACAGCTTTTTAACGAACGAATTCAACGCAGATGAATTTTACCATAGTATTGATAATTTACCTTTTTTATTAAATTCTTCAAATACATACATCAGAAATTTTGTTAAAGCAAATACCGATTTTGTTTTTGTACTTAACGAAAAATCAAAATTTGAGACAGGTATAGAATTTTCTGATAATAAAAGAGATGTAAATCTTAATTTTACAAATTACGATTACTCTGTAGATGATTGGCTTATAAATTCTCTTTATACTAATAATTTTGTTTTTCGTCAGAAAATATATGCTTCCTATTTCTTATTTTCGGGACAATTTGCAAATTTTGAATATCAAATCGGTTTGCGTGGCGAATATTCCGACCGTATCTTGGAACAAAAACTTAAAAACGAGAATTATATTTATCAAAAACTCCATTTTTTCCCTTCTTTCAGTATTCTGAAGTCCCTTGGTGAAAAAGTTCAATTACAATTAAGCTATTCTCGTCGAATTTCCCGACCTATAGATTTTCATCTTAATCCATTTCCTTCCACATTTAGCTCATCTGTGATAAGTATCGGAAATCCGGAACTTCAACCCGATTTTCCAAATTCTTTTGAATTTAACATAACAAGCGATTTCAATTTATTTACATTGAATATCAACAACTTTTATATTTATACAGAAAATGCGACGACCCAGGTTATTTCGTTAAACAACAACGGGACACAAGTGTTGACATTTGAAAATATGAACTTCAATAGATTTATTGGTTCTGAAATTTCTACAACTTTTACACTTCTAAAAGTTTTAAAACTTTCGCCAAGTGCAAACATTTATTCGATGGAAAGCAAAGGCAAGATTGATGATTATGATGCTAATTACAAAACACTTACATTCGATTTGAGTTTAAACGGAACTTTGAAGATTAATAAATCAACAAAATTTCAATTAGTTACCACTTATAGCGGTAAATCTGTTACACAACAAGGTTATATGTTTCCTAATTATTTTCTGACAGCATCGCTAAATCAAGATTTTTTTGCGGAAAAATTATCTATTACACTTCAAGCGCGTAATTTATTCAATTCTAATCATATAAAATTTGATGAATTTGGACAGAACTTCAATACAAAATTAGATTATCGTCTTGAAACAAACATTTTTACCATAAATGTAAGTTACAAATTCAACAATTTCAAAAAGAATGCATTGATGCAAGGGAAAACAATTGATAATGAAATTTAAAAATTAAATATATGAGCGTAAAATTTAAAATCTTAGCTTTTTTATGTTTTGCAAGTTTTGCAGTTTTTTCACAAAAAATCGATACTACTGTTATCAACAAAATAAAACTTGAATCAC
>JAVFAE010000177.1:0-4002 GCA_034002605.1 Weeksellaceae bacterium
CTCTTCCGATCTTTCTTTTAAGGAAGCAATTGTTTCTTTTGAAATTCCATCATCGGTTTGAGGTTTTTTTAAAGAATACCGGTCATAAATCGCTGCTACTAAAGCACCTGAGCTCCCTACTCCATAGCCTTGTGGAATGCTGGAATCAAAGTACATTCCTTTTTTTAAATCTGATTTTAGTTGTTCGAAATCAAATTCTCCTTGACAATTTTCTTCTAAATAATGAGTAAAACGCTCTATACTTTTATTGGATTCACCGTTTTTGACTGATTTTCCAAAACGGAGAGAACCTTTATAGGAATCATAGGGAATAGTAAGCCCCATAGAATCTTCTATAATTCCATATTCTCCAAAAAGAAGAATTTTAGCATAAAACAAAGGATTCCGCATAAACTGTAATTACTCGGCAAAGGTATGGATTTTTTCTAAATGACTGATTTTGTTTGTTTAATTTTCTATAAATAAAAAGAGGTTACCTAAAAAGGCAACCTCTTTTTTGAGTTATTTAAAAGTGAATTATTTCAATTCTACTTCTGCTCCGGCTTCTTCCAATTGTTTTTTCAAAGCTTCTGCTTCGTCTTTGGAAGCTGCTTCTTTTACAACTTGAGGAGCACTGTCCACTAAGTCTTTAGCTTCTTTCAATCCTTTTCCGGTCAATTCTTTTACTAATTTAACAACTGCTAATTTAGATGCTCCGGCGGCTTTCAAGATTACATCAAACTCAGTTTGTTCTTCAGCAGCAGCTTCTCCGCCACCACCTGCAGCAACCACAACTGCAGCAGCAGCTGGTTCGATTCCGTATTCATCTTTTAAGATGGTTGATAATTCATTTACTTCTACTACTGTTAAGTTTACTAACTCTTCAGCTAATTTTTTAATGTCTGCCATTTTAATTTCTTTTTGTTATTACAACTAATTTTATATAAATATGTGAGTGTTCATTACTCGGTAGCAGGCGTTTCTTCGTCTGCTGATTCTTGTGCAGGAGCTTCTGCTTCCGGTGTTGTTTCCACTTCTGGAGTAGCCTCTGCTTCCGGTGTTACCTCGGCAACAGGAGTTTCTTCTACAGTTTCTTCTGCTTTTGGGCTTGCATTTTCTTTGTTCTCTAATTGAGACAATAAAGTTTGGATTGGAGATTTCAACAAAGCTACGATGTCTGCAATCATTTCTTCACGAGATTTCAATGCAGATAAAGTGGTTAATTTATCGTCTCCTACATAAACTGTATTTTCAATCCAAGCACCTTTCAGAATCGGTTTATCGCTCTTTTTTCTCATTGTTTCGATTACCTTAGCAGGAGCATTTCCTTTTTCAGCAATCATCATAGCAGTGTTACCTGCCAATGCATCGAATAAACCTGAGAAATCTTTTTCTTCACTGCGTTCCATTGCTTTTTTCAATAGAGTATTTTTCACAACTCTCATTGAAATTTTATTACGGAAGCATTGTCTTCTTAATTCAGTTGTATTGGTTGAATCCAAACCTGAAATATCAGCAAGGTAAACTATGTTTGACTCTGCTAATACCGCAGATAATTCATCAATCATTTGCGCTTTTTGTACTTTTGTCATTGCCATATCTACCTATTTTATGCGTTTAAACTTTTTGGATCAACATGAATTCCCGGGCTCATGGTACTTGAAATGGTGATTCCTCTCATATAAGTACCTTTTGAAGCAGTTGGTTTTAATTTTACTAAAGTAGAAACTAATTCCATTGCATTTTCTTTGATTTTTTCAGGATCAAAAGAAACTTTCCCGATAGCGGCGTGAATATTACCGTATTTATCAACTTTAAAGTCAATTTTACCAGCTTTCACCTCAGCTACTGCTTTTCCTACTTCCATAGTTACAGTTCCTGATTTAGGATTAGGCATTAAACCTCTTGGTCCTAAAATACGTCCCAAAGGTCCTAATTTCCCCATCACAGCCGGCATGGTTACAATAACGTCAACGTCTGTCCATCCGTTTTTAATTTTATCTAAATATTCATCTAATCCAACAAAGTCAGCACCTGCTTCTTTTGCTTCTGCTTCTTTGTCCGGAGTTACTAATGCTAAAACTTTTACGTCTTTTCCGGTTCCGTGTGGTAAAGAAACCACTCCTCGTACCATTTGGTTCGCTTTTTTTGGATCTACGCCCAAACGCACTGCAATATCAACTGATGCGTCGAACTTAGCTGTATTTACTTCTTTTACTAAAGCCGAAGCTTCTTCAATAGAATAAAGTTTACTTTTGTCCAATTTAGCGTGTGCTTCCTTTTGTTTTTTTGTTAACTGCGCCATTTCTTAAACTTTTAAATGTTATTCCGGAGCTTGTCCTCCTTTTACGGTTATACCCATAGAACGAGCTGTTCCAGCAATCATTTTCATCGCAGATTCAATAGTAAAGCAGTTCATATCCTGCAATTTGTCTTCTGCAATCACTTTAATTTGATCCCAGCTTACGTTTCCTACTTTTTGACGGTTAGGAACGCCTGAGCCTTTTTTAAGTTTAGCAAGATCCATCAATTGGACAGCTGCTGGCGGAGTTTTAATTACGAAATCAAAAGACTTATCTTGATATACCGTAATCACTACCGGCAGAACTGCACCTTGTTTTTCTTGTGTACGTCCGTTAAACTGTTTACAAAACTCCATGATGTTGACCCCGGCAGCACCCAAAGCCGGACCTACCGGTGGCGAAGGATTTGCTTGGCCTCCTTTTACTTGAAGTTTTACAACTTTTTCAATTTTTTTTGCCATTGTTTTTGTTACTAATTGTTTGAATAAAAATGAATTGGAAGCATTTATATTCCACCTGGTTTGTATCTCACCTTACAAAGCCCGGCTTTTTTTGGACTGCAAAAGTAAAAATTATTTTTAATCTGACAAAATAAAGTATTGATTTTTAGAAATTAAAACTCATGCCCAATAATACCATCCTTGGAAAAAGCTTGTAGGAGTTTTGCGTTTGGTAATAATCAGTTATGTACGAAGTTTTGAAAATCGAATTATTGAAAATATTCCTGAAACCAAGCGTTGCCGATATGTCATACTTTTTCCATTCGTAACTGAAACTAGCATTCGCAAAATAGCTTGTTTTTGATTCTGAAAGTTCAGGGAAATAATAAAATTGCTGGTTTAGATTCAAAAAATACCGATTACCCCATCTCATATTCAAATCAAGCGATGTCTGGGTGTTGAATTGTTTAAATTCCGATGAGTTAATTTCAAAGTGATTTTTACTCCACTGGTGCGACAAACTGTAATTGAGAATTGATTTTCTGTAAGCCGAATTAATCGTAATCCCGAAATTGTACATATCCCTTTTGATTTCCCTTGGCTGCCCGGAATCCACTAATCCTGAATAAATTATATCTGAATAAGATGAGTGATTATTTAAAAAGGTCAGTTTCAAATAATGGTTCAGTTTATCAAATAAATAACTGCCGTAAGCCGAACCTATAAAATCTTCTTTTCCTTTTAACAACTGATAATTAGTGAATTGCAATTCCGGATTTATTTCATAGTTTCGGGATATATATTTTGAGTTATACTTATAACTCAATTCAAAACCGAAATTCAAATTATCATACAGTCTTCCGTAATCATATTTCAGTAAAAAACCGGACACCGGCAACAAGCTATTTTCAGAAAATTTTTTCTCAAAATTTCTTTCTCCTTTGTAAATATAACCGTCAAACCGGTCGTAATAACTGAGGCTACTATTGGCCAGGGAATAGATTAGATAGACACTGTTTTTTTCATTTTTCCAATTCAGGGAAGAATTTAATTTTGGGTACAAAAACTGCGTGTTTCCATCTAATAAATAATGAATACCCACCGTATTTTTCCAGCTTAATTTTTTCGTAATTTTCCAATTGTATTTTAACTGAATCCCCAGTTCCGTCTGATTCAGCCGGATATCATTTTGATAATCATCCGCCTCATACATCGCATTTTCATCAGAAAAAAGGAAATTTGTTTTGAGGAAATTATTCAGGTTTTGAACAGTGAAATTA
>JAVFAE010000178.1:0-3952 GCA_034002605.1 Weeksellaceae bacterium
TTAAGAATTGAATTATTAACTTTTTTTATGCCAGTAAGAGATTTTATCTAATTTACATAAATTAAAAAATTGAATACCTAAATAATAACACAAATTAGTTTTGGCTTCCCCGGAGATTTTATCTTCATTTTTTTCATAAAATTCCAAAACTGTACTCGTATATACACTATCATATAGCTGAGTGAATTTTGAAGCCTCTCCATAGCTCATCAAATAAGCAGCAGCATCTTCAAATCTATTTTCCTTTAAACTAGTTTCAAAATAATTTCTGAATTTTTTCTGGTAATTTTCATCTTGAAAATTGGAATTATTGCTTAGCCATTCATATTCCGGTAAATTTTCGTATTTACTTTCTTCTAAATTTGCTTTTCCTTCTTTTTCAGTTACCTTATCATGGCAAGAAAAAGTGGAAATTAAGACAATAAAGACTAAACAGATTGAAGAAATGTGTTTCATTTTTTTGTATAAAATTATTCTATCGCAAACATAAAGTTTATTAAACTTATTTTTATACGTTCTTAAAAAGAATTGTTTATTTAATAATCCGAAGAAAAGCCAATAGAGAAATTGAAGTAAGTAAAGTATTAATTCTCATTGGCCTTTCCGGACAAAACGGGAAATTCCTTATTAAAAAATAGCTGGTTTTTTCATTTCCCTATCATGAATTTAAAGAACTATTCTTTAAAAATTCCGGTTCTCACTGTACAGATACCGGAATTTTCATAATAATGTAGTTGTTCTCTTATCTTAAAAGTTATATCCAACCCCTAAAGAAACATAACTTGTTTTCACTCTTTTTTCGTCAGACTCTTTGAAGTCAACACCAGATCCCTGGCTAACATAATCTACGATTTTTCCGGAGAATCCACCTTGATAACGTCCAGAAATCATAAAATTCCCAAGATGATATTGTAAACCTGCCGTATATCCAACTTGGAAAGTTGACAAAAGTCCCTTGTAATCAACACCACCTGATGCTGCTCCTGTTGCAAGACCTTCTAAATCTTTTTTGGATTCTTTAGAGAATGAGTATAACAAACTGGGACCTGCAATAATGTCTAATTTATCCTCAATAATGCTATAACCTAATAAAATTGGTAATTGCAACTCTCCAACGCCGGTGTGGCTATAATGAAGTTCCGGTGCTACAAAGAAATTATCGGTAAAATAGATGGTTCCAGCAATCCCTACGCTAAATCCACTACTTTTCAAATCTTTTACATCACTGAAACTTCCTAAAGAAGAAGAATTAATTAATCCAAAAGCTCTTAACCCGAATCTTGCGTTTGCTAAGCCTTTTACTACTTCTTTAGCTCCATCCTTAACCAAACCTTGAGCCATTTCAGTTCCTTCCTCTTTTGCCATGTCTCCAATATTTTGAGAAAATGCTGTTGCACTCAAAATAATTGTCAAAGTAAATAATAGTTTTTTCATTTTTTTGATTTTTTGTTTAATACTTATTTTTTATTTTAATTTTTGATTTGGAATTATTTCCACTGCAAAAGTCATTAGGATTTACAGGTCGCATATAGGGGTTAACCCTATTTTTTTTATTCTTTCAAAAATTTATGATTCAGTAGCAAACCAATGTCATTGTTCGATTTTTAAAAAGAAAGTATTTTTGACAAAATTTCACTTTATGAATAAGTTATATTTCGTATTTCTATTGGTTTTTTCATCAATTTATACAAATGCACAACTCGACAGTCTGACTATGGATTTAAATTTTAAAACACGGGCTGAAGGCGACAACGGGTATTCTACCTTGATTCCGGAAAATAAAAATCTAAAAACAGATGTAGCTTCAAGAGCCCGAATAGGAATGAATTTTTACCTGAATCAACTTGAAATAAGAATCGCTGCTCAAGATGCCCGAACTTGGGGAAATACTTCCAGTTCAAATTCAAGTGAAACCGTTTCTTTTTATGAAGCTTGGGCAAAGTATAATTTTTCTCCATCCTTTTATTTAAAAGCCGGTCGTCAAGCCATTGGTTATGGAAATGGACGTGTAATCTGGGAAAGTGATTGGGGAATAAAAGGAAAAACTCATGATGCTCTAATGATAGGCTTCGATTTTGAAAATGGTTCATCTTTAAATGCAGTAGCAACGTATAATAGCCAAAATTCAAACAGAAACGATGAACTGGAAAATGAATTTTATTCCGTTTTTGATGGTGGTGAACGAACTAAAAGCATGCAATTACTTCATTACCAGAATTCAATTAAAAATGATTTTTACTATTCTGCTTTGTTAATGAATTCCATTGTTCAAACCGATGATGGAAAACATAATCCGCTTATTACAACCGGATTTTATCTTTCTCAAAAATTCAATGAATCAATTAAATTAACCGCTCATGCCTATTATCAAACAGGAAAAAATACGGCCGATCAAACAAAAAATGCTTATAATCTCAGTTTGAATCTGAATTATTTACCTTATTCCTTCTGGAACATGAATTTAGGAGGTGAAATTCTATCCGGAACAAAGTACAATGAAGATTCTAAAAAAAATAAATCATTCAGTCCACTGTACGGAACCAGTCATACTTTTAACGGATATATGGATTATTTTTATTCTTCCGGACACCTCAACGGCCCGGGTTTACTTGATTTAAATTTCAAAAACAATTTTAATTTAAATACTTTGGGCAAATTATATGTTGCCGTTCATTATTTTTCTTCACATGAAAAATTTACCCCGACAAATGATAATTACTTAGGTACCGAAATTGATTTGGTTTATGGTAAAAATTTTGGAAGTGATTTTCTACTAAACTTCGGTTATTCCCAAATCTTTGCTTCTTCTAATTTAAAAGCTCTAAAAGATGTGCCCAATGCTAAAAATCTACAAAATTTCGTTTGGTTAGGATTAAGTTTTACTCCTCAATTTAAAGTACTTTAAATTCATTTTCTGTTTTTTATTATTTCAAATTTATTTCGTTTGAAGAAAATAAATCACAAAAAACAAGCTCAATCAATTAATTATTCATACATTTGTCGTCCTTTGTGAAAATGACAAAAAGTTGTATTAGAATAACTTACTGATTATCAACTCCTCTATTATATAGAGGGGGTTTTTTTGTTTGTATTTAATTAAACTTTTGTCTTTTAAGCAGGGAAAAGAAAAATATTTTGCATTACGCTGTGAAAAGATATACCAGAGTTGCAATTAGACAAATGTCTGATATTTTTTTAGAAAACAAAATATTTTTTAACCATTTTTCGTAAAATTTTTATGAGTAAAAAAGAAGTAAAAGCTCAGGAAAATCAGAGAATCAGTTTTTCTTCAACCAAAGTCCACTCCCCTTTCCCGGATTTCTTGGACATCCAAATCAAATCTTTTGAGGATTTCTTTCAATTAGAAACACGTCCGGATCAAAGAGGAAATGAAGGATTATACAGGACTTTTGCAGAAAACTTTCCGATTTCTGACACCCGAAACCAATTCGTTTTAGAATTTTTAGATTACTTTGTTGACCCACCGAGATACACCATTGACGAGTGTATCGAAAGAGGACTAACTTACAGCGTGCCGTTGAAAGCCCGTATGAAATTGTATTGTACCGACCCGGAACATGAGGATTTTGAAACCGTTGTTCAAGATGTTTATTTGGGAACAATTCCTTACATGACCGCTTCAGGTTCTTTTATCATCAACGGAGCTGAACGTGTAGTAGTATCGCAATTGCATCGCTCACCCGGTGTTTTCTTTGGACAATCTTACCATGCCAACGGAACAAAATTGTATTCTTCCCGAATCATTCCGTTCAAAGGTTCTTGGATAGAATTCGCAACCGATATCAACAGCGTAATGTACGCTTACATTGACCGTAAGAAAAAGTTACCTTTAACTACTTTATTACGTGCTATCGGATATGAAAAAGACAAAGATATCTTGGAAATATTTGATTTAGCAGAAGAAATAAAAGTAAGCAAATCATCCATTAAA
>JAVFAE010000179.1:0-3924 GCA_034002605.1 Weeksellaceae bacterium
CAATTGCTGATGAAAGTTATTTGGAAACTGATAATATTGCCAATGCTTTAGTAGAAATTCTTTCTTTGAATGAACAACAAATGACTTCTGAGAAAGTAGTGAGTTTATTGGACTTTTCTGCTGTCAGAAAGCGTTTTGGGATTTCTGAAATTGAAAAAATTCGAAGTTGGGTCAAAGCAGCCAATATTCGGTTTGGAATTGAAGAAAATTTGGAAGATGACTCCGGTTTTGTCAGTTGGAATTACGGTTTAAAAAGAATGATGTATGGTTTATGTATAAGTGGTGGAGAGGAATTCGGAGAAGGAGAGGGTAGTTTTTATCCTTTGGATTTGATTGAAGGTTTTGATGCTTTAGAAGCTTCTCGTTTTGTTTATTTTGTTGAAAATCTGATTCAGTCCGTAGAATCGAGGAAAGAAAAGAAAACAATTTCGGATTGGGTAAATTATTTGTACCAAATTTTAAATCAATTTATTGGAGAAAAAGAAGAAGTTTCAGATGAAGATTATCAGTTGATTCACAGACAATTGGAACAATATAATTTATTGGATGAATTGTTTCACGAAAAAGTGAGTTATGAAGTTTTTATTCATAATTTTTTGCCGACGTTATCTCGTTCAAAGCGCGACAGTTCCTTTGCCAAAGGCGGAATTACTTTTTGTTCATTGATTCCTATGCGAAGTATTCCGTTTAAAGTAGTGGCACTTTTGGGAATGAATTTGAATAATTTTCCCAGAAAAGACAGACGAGTGAGTTTTGATTTGATGGAATTGGAAAAACGAAAAGGTGACCGGAATCTTCGGGAAAATGATAAACATTTATTTTTGGAAACTTTGATTTCTGCCGGAGATTATTTGTACATCAGTTATATAGGTCAGAGTATTAAAGATAATTCTGATTTACCACCTTCAGCTTTGGTGGATGAATTATTAGATTTTATTAGTTCAAAAACCGAAAATCCTGATAAAATTCGGCAAGAATTCATTCAAAAGCATCCTTTACATGGATTCAGTCGAAAATATAATTCAAAAAATCCCGAATTGTATTCTTATTTATTCCAAAAAGAACCTTCTGATTTGAATTTAATTAGAAGTCAAACAGAAGAAAATCTATTTGATTTTGAGGAAATTGACATTCATCGTTTCATTTCGTTTTTTGTTAATCCGTTTAAATATTTTTACAATAAAGTAGTAGGAATTTATTATGAAAATAATGAATTGAGTTTACCGGAAACTGAAATTTTCGATTTGAATCATTTAGAAAAATGGAATTTAAAAGATACAATTTTAAAATCTGAAGAATTGAATTGGGAAGAATTCAGAAATAAAAAAGTAAAAACAGGCGCATTACCATTAAAAAATATGGCAAATGTGGTTTTAAACGAAGTAGCAGAAGATATAAAAGAAGTGAAAAAGTCGTATGACAGCCTTGTGAAAGGTTTTGATTCTGAAAGTAAAACAATTGAAATTGCATTTGAAAATACAGTTTTAACCGGAAATATTCAGGGAATTTATAATGCACAAATGGTTCGGTATTCGATTTCCAATAATGAAAACAAATACCGACAATCGGCTTATCTGGAATATTTGATTTTGGCAGCTTCGGGTAGTGAAATCGGATTGAAATTCATTTCAAAAAAAGAACAAAAAATTTATGATGGAAAAGAAGTAAGTCAAAAGGAAGCTCTTTTCTATTTGAATGAATTAATCAAATTATTCAAAGAAGGCCATCAGAGAATTATTAGTTTCCATCCTGATTTTAAGAAAGATAAGAGATTAGACACAAAAGAAAAATTCGATAAACGTATAAATGAGTTATTTACTAACGAATACAGTTTCAGTGCTGATTCTTATTTGGTTAAAGAATATGAAAACGGCTATTTCGATGATGAAAATAGTTTTGAAGAATATTCCTTTTGTGCAAAATTATTGGTTGAAGATGTAGAAGCATTTTTTGATTAAAATGCTCAATCTTAAATATCACTAAAATGAAAGAATATATAAATTTCAATGTAAAAGAAGTTGAGCTAACCGGAAGTAATTTAATTGAAGCGAGTGCCGGAACAGGAAAAACTTATTCCATTGCCGTTTTGGTATTGCGGTTGATTTTAGAAAAGAAAATATTAATCCAAGATATTTTGATGGTAACTTTCACTAATGCCGCTGTAGCAGAGTTAGAAGAACGAATCCGAATCTTTGTGAGAAGTGCCTATCGTTATGTGCAAGGGGGAGAAATTTTAGATGAAACAATTAAAGAAATCGTTGATAAATTTGAGAAAGAAGAAGCAAAATCCTTACTAAAAGCTGCTATTTTGAATTTAGATGAAACTTCGGTGATGACCATTCATGGATTTTGTCAGCAAACTTTAACTGAATTTGCATTTGAAACCGGTCAACTTTTTAGTTCTGAATTAATTGCAGATGATTCTCAGATTTTACAAGAAGAAACTCAAAAGTTTTGGCGGAAAAATATTACCGGAATTTCTACGGAATTATTGACTTTGTTAGTAAACGAAAACCTGAATCAATCGGACATTCAGTCAATTGTGAAAAATCATATTGATGGAAAGAATTATATTTTCTTTAATCCTGATGAAAAATATGATTTAAATAAAGAGAGACAATTGAGGATTGTTAATCAGCTTACTGAAATGAATACAGTGATTCATCAAAAAGAAAAAGAATTATTGAATTTTGTTCACAGTAATTTTGAAAAATTAATTGAACAAGGAAGTGTAAACACTTATGTCCGCAATAATATTTTACCAAAAGCTAAAAATCCGGAAAGTTTGTTGTCAGAAATTGAGGAGAAAAAAACTTTAAGTAACGTCCGAAAAACATATCCTGAAATCATTGATTTTTTTGAAGAAATAGACAATATCAGTGAAAATAAAAAAGAGATTGCAGAAAACTTTATAGATAATCTCTACGCCTTTGCCATTCAGGAAATTTCGGTAGCTGTAAAATCGTTTATGCTTAATCATAATTTACTTTCTTACAATAATTTAATTGGAAATCTTCATAAAGCTTTGACAGAAAAACCAAATTGGGAGTTAGAAAATGCACTTCGGAAAAAATACAAAGCGGTTTTTATTGATGAATTCCAAGATACAGATCGTGAACAATATGAAATTTTCAAAACAGCATTTCAGGAAAAATCCATTATTTTTTATATCGGCGATCCCAAACAATCAATTTATGCTTGGAGAAAAGCGGATATTGCCACTTATTTTCAAGCAAGAAATTCAGTTCAAAAAGTGTATGGAATGAATGTGAATCACCGTTCTACAAATAATTTTATTGAAGCGATGAATTTGTTTTTTCTTCCGACTGATGATTTTGACACCTTTAATTTTGGCAATGAAAAAGATAAAATTGAATACATAAAAGTGAATTCGCCAAAAGAAAATAAAAAAGGAAATTTAGTAGTTAACAATCAGGAAAGTTTACCGATTTCCATCACTTCATTTTCCAATAATGACGAAATTTATTCCGGTGTAGCACAACAGGTTTTGGAATTATTGACTTCTGAAAAGCACTCTATTTTTGATAAAAACTCAGGCAAACAAAGAGAAATTCGACCAAATGATATAGGAATTTTGGTTCGAAAAACAAAAAACGGTTGGAAAATCAAAGAGCAGTTGAATAAATTAGGAATTCCGGCTGTAACGGTTTCGGACACTAAAATTTTAAACTCTGCGGAAACTGAAGAATTGATTTATGTTTTAGAAGCAATGTTAGATGGAAAACGTTCTACAATTAATCGGGCATTAAAAAGCTCTTTTGTGAATTGGAGTACTGAAAAAATTGTGAAATTAGATGAAGAAGAAGCGGTTAAAAAATTCAAAGAATACAATGAAAGTTGGCAGAAAAACGGGATTTATACTACTTTGATGAATTTTAGCAAAGACTTTGAAATTCGTTCTTA
>JAVFAE010000180.1:0-3869 GCA_034002605.1 Weeksellaceae bacterium
AGCAACCAAAATACCCGGCGAGATAAATAACGATTATTACGAAAAATTTAGAGTTGGCTTGCTGACTCATATTAAAATGGAAGAAAAAATCCTTTTTTTAGCCGCTCAACGTGCCAATAGCAATGTTCCTTTACCTATTGCCGGACAACTTCGTTTGGAGCACGGTGCACTTACTGCACTTTTGGTGCCCACACCCACTCTTGCTATTATTAAAGTCATTCGTTATGTACTTGAAAGACATGATTTAGCCGAAGAAGAACCGGGTGGAATGTATGATGCTTGTGAACATTTAACACAAAGTCAAACTCAGGAAATCTTAGAACAATTACATGCTGTTAAAGAAGTTCCGGTTCATCCGCACAATGATATTCCTTTGGCTATGCAAGCCGCAAAAAGAGCTTTAAACAGAGCCGGATACGATTTTGATGATATTGTTGCATTACAAGAAGAATAACAAAAACTCACTCATTGCCAACTGATTATCTTAAATTTAACTAAAGAAAAATCCATATTTTTTATTCAATTTCAAAAATATGGGTAAATTGCAAATTCAATTAATTCATAAACAATGAAGAATACACTTTTTCTTTTGGTCGTTTTTATTTCAACTACAATTTTTTCTCAAGATTTAGTTCTTATAAAATTTACCGATAAACCTTCTGCCGATTATTTTTTTGAAAATCCAAATTTGATGCTATCTCAAAAATCTTTGGACAGACGCTTAAAATATGGAATTGAACTTACTCTACAAGATATTCCCGTAGAGGAAACCTATGTAAATCAAATTGAAGATACTGGAATTAACCCGATTGCTGTTTCTAAGTGGTTTAATGGAATTTTTGCTTGGTGCACAGAAGCACAGATTTTACAAGTTGAAGCTTTTTCGTTTGTAAGTGAAGTAGAATCTTTAGTCCGAAATTCAACGAATGTAAATTCCGGGAAAGTTTTTTCCGGTGTTCAGGAATCACAAAATATTACTTCCAAATTTCTTCAACCGGAATATGTTGATTATGGTGCAACAGAAACTCAAGTCAAGCAAATAAAATTAGATTATTTACATGATTTAGGATTTACGGGAGAAGGAATAAGCATTGCTGTCTTAGACAATGGTTTTCCGGGTGTAAACACACAAGATGGATTTGCTTATATTCGGGATAATGGTCAAATAAAAGCTACTTACAATTTTGTAACTCAAAACGAAGATGTTTATAATGTAAGCGGAACTCATGGAACCGTGGTTTTATCGACTATTGGAGGTTATATAGAAAATCAATTCATCGGAACAGCTATTGATGCCGATTATTATCTGTTTATTACTGAAAACAATCAACATGAATTACCGGATGAAGAAATAAACTGGATTGCTGCCGCAGAATTGGCTGATAGTTTAGGAGTGGATGTAATCAACACTTCTTTAGGATACAGTGAATTTGATGATTCTCGATACAATTATACATATACCGATATGGACGGTGCTACGACTTATATTACAAGAGGAGCACAATTTGCAGCAGAACGCGGAATTATGGTTGTAGTTTCAGCAGGAAATTCAGGAAGTTCGGAATGGCATTATATTACAGCTCCGGCAGACGGAGTAGATATTTTCACAATCGGTGCAGTTCGTAATGACAATGTACCGGCAAGTTTCTCGTCCTACGGCCCTACTTCTGACGGAAGAATTAAACCCGATGTGGACGCTTTGGGCTCAAATGCAGCTATCATTCGTCCCAACGGAACTATTGATTACGGTAGTGGAACTTCTTTTTCTTCACCCATTATGTCAGGAGCAATGGCTTGTCTGATTCAGGCTTTTCCGGAAACTCACCCTTCAACTTTACGACAAAATGTAAGAGAATCAGCTCATTTATTCAATAATCCTACCGACCAAATGGGATACGGAATTCCTGATTTTAGTGAAGCCTATGAAGCTTGTTTGGGAACAGAAGAATTCGATTTAAATACAATTACAATTTATCCAAATCCTACTTCAGGTATAGTTCAGATTGATTCTAAATTCCCCATAAAACAACTCCAATTAATTTCATTTAGTGGAGCATTCATCCGAAAACTACCTGCAACTAATCAATTAAATATAAGTGAATTACCTAAAGGAATTTATATCTTAAAAATTCAATTGGAAAATGGGCAAAACGAAATAAAACGATTAATTTTGAAATAAAAAATTAATCGTTTGCCTAAGTTAGAATTAATTTATATTTTGGATTCCAATTTTAAATTAATTCGATATGAAAAAGAAATTATCACTTTTGGTCGCTGCTCTTTTTGCTTTTGTTGCATTAACTGCTTTCAACAATTCAAAAACCGATTATGGCTATGAAATAAACCGTAATCCAAACTTTAAAAATCTGAAAATTCTTCCTAAAGATATATCTGATGATGAACTAAAAGGAGTTATGCAAAGTTTTTCAGGTGCTTTAGGTGTAAAATGCAGTTATTGCCATGTACCGGGAAATGATGGTAAAATGGATTTTGCAAGCGACAATAATGTTCATAAAATTACAAGTCGGGATATGATGAAAATGACTTCTAAAATCAATAAAAAATATTTTGGACAGAAAAATCCAATGACATACAGTGTAAATTGTTTTACTTGTCATCAAGGCGAAACCAAACCGGTAACTCATCCCGTTGAATAATCAAAATACTATATAATTGATTGAATACCAACAAGAAATTATAGGAAATTAGATATAAAAATAATGTTTTGTGCCTTTCAGTAAGTATTGAAAGGCATTTTTTTATCTAAAACAACCGTAAACCTCATAAATCAAATCAGAAATTGTATAACACTATACTTTTTGATTATGACCAACTTTGCATTGTTAAGTGAAAAATCAAAAAATGACAACAAAAAATAAAACTACCATTACACAAACTTTTCCTGTTTTAGGAATGTCCTGCGCATCTTGTGCTGGAAGTGCAGAAAGCATTGTACAACAACAAGAAGGCGTACTTCGTGCCGAAGTGAATTATGGTACAGCTAATCTTACCGTAGAATTTCTAACTGAAATTACCAATGCCGAAACACTACAAAAAGCAGTACAAACCGGTGGATACGATTTATTGATTGAAGAAGAAAGCACACAACAAAAAACTTTAGATGCAATCCATATAAAACATTTCAAAAAACTAAAAATCAAAACTTTATGGGCAATTATTCTTTCTTTACCTGTTGTTATGATTGGGATGTTTTTTATGAATATTCCCTATGCTAATGAAATTATGTGGCTATTTTCAACTCCTGTTGTTTTTCTCTTTGGAAGAGATTTTTTTATTAATGCATGGAAACAAGCCAAACACCGTTCTGCTAATATGGATACGCTTGTAGCAATGAGTACCGGTATAGCCTATTTTTTTAGTGTATTCAATATGTTTTTTGCTGATTTTTGGCACCAACAAGGATTGGAAGCACACGTTTATTTTGAAGCAGCTGCCGTAATTATTACCTTTATTTTATTAGGTAAACTATTAGAAGAAAAAACCAAAGGCAATACCTCTTCTGCCATTAAAAAACTAATGGGATTACAACCAAAAACCGTAATTGTAATACAAACCGACGGAACAGAAAAACAAACTGCTATTGAAAATGTACAAATCGGTGATGTCATTCTTGTTAAACCGGGTGAAAAAATTGCCGTGGACGGAAAAGTAATTTCAGGCAGTTCGTATGTGGATGAAAGTATGCTCAGTGGCGAACCTGTTCCGGTACTTAAAGAAAAAGACGAAAAAGTATTTGCCGGGACCATCAATCAAAAAGGAAGTTTTCAATTCAAAGCTATTAAAGTAGGTAAGAAAACTCTACTTGCACAAATAATCAATACCGTACAAGAAGCTCAAGGCAGCAAAGC
>JAVFAE010000181.1:0-3838 GCA_034002605.1 Weeksellaceae bacterium
ATATAAATTATAGGAAATTTATTTGTACATTAAACAATTGAAGTTCATAGTATTAGAATTTATAACGCAACTGCACCAAGAAATATCGTCCCAGAAGTTCCCGGGTATTGATAATAGTTTGATTGGTTGTTGCATCAAAGCTTGAACTTACAATTCGTTCATTTCCAAGTAGATTTCCTCCAATCGCCGTTAAATACGTTCCTTTGGCAACATGGTACCGAAGCGAAGCATTTAGAGCTTGATTTTCATTAATCAACTCATTATTAGTATATTGTATTCGGTATGAGTAATCACTTTGAAATAAGAATTTATCGGAAATTGACCAGGCAAATTTTCCAAATGGTCGCCAAGTTTTGAATTTTGTATCTACCATAGATTTAAAATCACTATGCGAATAATTCAAGCCCACATCCAATTCTACCTTTTTTCTGAATTTAAATTTATTGGTCAACGTATAATTCTGATTCAGAGAACGGTTATTTGTCCAGGAATCAACCAATTGCATATTTCCATTTTCGTCAAACTCTAATTGACGAATGTTTGTAAAATATTCGGTGGAAGAAAAATTTGTATTTAAGCTTAATGAATAATAACGGGTAAATCGCTTTTGTCCACCAAAATAAACTGATAAAGTCTGGTCTTTTTCCGGATTATTCAACAAAGTATTGTGTTGCGGAATAGAACTCATATCGGATTGATTTTGAATGTTATCCACAATTCTGCTGTAATTCACACCCATATAAAAATTCAAAAAACTGAACGAATTAAAATATCCGTAACTAATACCTGCATTGTGATAAAGTGATTCTTTTAAATCAAGGAATCCACTGAAAATCGAATAATAATTTTGAATTTCATAAGCATCTGATAAATTACTCAAATTCGGTAATTTGTATTCCTGATTATAACGTAAATTAATAGTGTGTGAATTATTCGGACGAATTTCTGCACTAAAATGTGGCAAAAATTTGGTTAAATTTAAAGTTCTCGAATCGGTTAAAGTTTGGGTGTTTTCTCTGAAATTATGAACTCCTATACCCAAATCAAATTTTAAAAATCCTATTTTTCTTGTATAAGTTAAATCGGCGTATAATTCTGTAAAATCAAAGTCGGCATCGGTTCTGAAATTGGGTTGTTGAATCCAACTATCAGTTTCATAAATTTTATTAGTCAAACTTTGCCAACTGAAATTTGAGCCAATTTTGAAACGTAAGTTACTAGTATTGGTCACCAAATGATTATAAATTCCATAAATCTGTAAATTTTGTCCTTTAAATCTTCGATTTTGTTTCAAATCATAAAAACTCAAATCATCAATGATTAAAGGCATCATATCGGTTGTAATCAATAAATCCGGGCGTTGATTGTTGATTTGATGCCGGATATAAATCCCGAGATTATCATTTCTTCCTACTTTTCTGATGTACGATAAATTATGCCGAAAACTGAATGAATTATTTTGATTGCTATTGTTTCGTGTTCCGGTTGGTAATTCGTTCAAAAATGTATTGGCAAATTGTTTGTCTTCATTTTCTATAAAATTAAAAGTTGAACGGTACTTCCACTGTGCCCGGTTATTCGGTGTATAATCCAGTCGGATTCTTCCCAAAGCAGAAAATAAACGTTGGTCGTTTTGGTTTTCATCCTTAAAATGTAAATTTTCACCGATTCTTTCCTGACTTGATTTAAAACTTAAATCATTGTAATTGAACAAAACGAATCCGTTGGTAAACCATTTTTTATTGGGTTCATAACCAAAGTGTAAAGCGGTTAAAAGCGCATCCATTTCGGCTGCATTTTGTGCCGTTCCCAAACTGATTCGATTGGGTTCTTCCCGCATTGAGAAACTACTCCCCTCTTCTGTAAATTCTGAGAATCCACCGAGAAAAGTAAAATAATCTTCATACGTAAAAACTTCTTTTCCATACGTATTGTAATCGGTAATAGAAGTTGCATCGGTTTTAGGACTGAAATAAAATAGTTTTGATTGTAAGTCATAATGTTTATCGGCATCTCCACCTACGGTTACATTTCCGAAAATCAAACTTTTTTTATCTTCTTTCAGTTCGATGTTGAGCATAGCTTCTTCGTCGTCTGAAAGTGAGTTGGAAAACGGATTAGCTTTGAATTTTTTATTGAGTTGTACTTTATCAATAGCATCTGCCGGGAGATTTTTGGTCAGTAACTTTGTATTTCCACCTAAAACTTCCCGATTTCCAACTTTTATGGTTTTAATTTCTTTACCTTCATAATATACTTTTCCGTTTTCGACTTCCAGACCGGGTAATTTTTTCAATAAATCTTCCAAGTTTTCATCGGCTGCCGTTCGGAATGAATCTGCATCGTATTCAATGGTATCGCCTTTTACGGTAATTGGTTTTTTGGCATTAATAACAACTTGCTCTAAGGTTGTTCTTGATTCTTTTAAGTTGAATTTTAATGTTTTAGATTTATCCAACTTAACTGATTGTTCAAATGATTCATAATCGTAATGTTCGATTTCTACTTCATAATTTTCATTACACGGAAGCTCAATGGAGAAAAATCCTTCTGTATCGGTAAAAGCAAAACCGGCTCCTTCATTCTTGGAATTAAAAACAGAAACAGAAGCATCAAATACCGGTAAATTCAGGCTGTCTCGAACTTCTCCTCTCAATTTACAGTTTTCTTGTGCCACTAAAACGGATGAAAATAAAAAACAAATAGTGGAAAACAAAAAAAGTAGTTTTTTCATTGAATACGATTTATAATGATTAGTAAAGAAAAAGGCAGATTTGTTACAGAAATTCAGAAACTCCGGAAAATAAAACGTATAAATTTAACATTGGGATTATTGTTTATCATAAAAGAAATATTCGTAGGTAATTGTTTCACATCGTTTGTTACAGTTTAACATTTCTCTTTTAAGAATATTTCCTTTATTGTCGTAACTATTTTTATAGTTCTCGGTTTTTGGGTTTCCGTTTTCATCTACTTTTTCTTTTTTGGTTATATAACCCATTTTATCGTATTCCGTTATATTATAAGCTTTTGAATCTGAGTGTTGATGCTTTATTTCCCTGCCTTTTTCATCAAAATACCGAAGTTCGTAGAAATCATAGTCCGGTACTCCGGTTTTATCGATACTTTGGTATTTTACAGTTCTGTTTTTGTAGTCGTTAGTAAATATTTCTTTCACTGTATAATCATGGTTTGGATAGATGATTTCAACCGGATTTCCTTTCGCATCATTCTTTCTGATAAGCTTAACTTGCGCATCTAAATCACGTATTTCTATCAGGAATCCGTTAGGGTCATAGCGGTAAATTTCTCCAAAAATAACAGAATCTTTGTTATTGGAATACTCTGTTTTAGTGTGTAATCCTTGTTTATCATAGAAGAATTTAGAAACATCTATTCTGTCAGTTTTGGAATGAATATAATTTTGTTGGATTAATCTTTTCTTTTTGTCAAAAAGAAGTTCAAACTGATGATTCGTAAAAATAGTGTCGTTATTTTTATGCACGAAATAGCTTTTAACATTTGCGTTGACCTGTTTTACTTTTCCTTTCAACTTCAACTGAGGATATGGGCTTAATGAAATTTCTTCAAACTTATATGAACTACAAGAAGAAAAAAGAGCTACGCAAATGCAGAATAAGCTTATTTTCTGTATAGTATGAAATGATTTCTTTGTTTTTGTTATCATCTTGTATTTTGATTTTATATTTAGGTTTCCCATAAAATGCGCTATCGAATCACTTAAAAAAGTCATTTATGATAATATTATTTTTGCAAATCTATACTAAAAGACGAGTATTAAGAGAAATAAAAGCAATTCTCCTTTATTCATCATTAA
>JAVFAE010000182.1:0-3835 GCA_034002605.1 Weeksellaceae bacterium
AAATTGAATTCGTTTTTTACAGAAGTATAGTCGATATTCAGATTTTTTAGCAGTTTGGTAGTAGGATCATTTTCATTACGTAAAATACACAATAATAGATGAACTGAGTTAACCGTAGTGTTTTTGAATAATTTTGCTTCTAAAAAAGTCGTTTTTAAAGCTCTTTCAGCTTGTTTCGTTAGTTGAAGATTTTGCTTTTTAGAGGAGAAGTTTTCGTGAGGAGGAGCAAGAATTTCTATTTTTTCTCGAATTTCCTTCAAATCAGTATCTAAACTTTCAAGAATGGCTACCGCTTTGCTGTCGCCCTCCCTCAGTATGCCCAATAGCAGATGTTCGGTTCCGATTTGATTGTGTCCCAATCGGAGTGCTTCTTCCTTGCTGTAAGCAATTACATCTTTAACTTTTTGTGAAAAATTATCGTTCATATTTAGTCTCTTAATAACAAATATAGTTACTTCTTAGTGTTAATCGCATAAATAGTGCCATAGTTATTAACTATTTATTGTTAATTAGATTTTGTCAAAATTGACAAATAAAATGGAGAGTTCAGACAAAATTTCAGAATAAATTGATTTTAATTAGTTGAAATTTATTGAAATTCAGAATAAATCCTAATTTTTATGGAAGAATTTTGAAATAATTTGTCCATTGCGAAATTTATAAAGTTCTTATTAAGATTTTATAACGAAACTTTATCAACAAAAATAAAATGGTGAATTGACAGTATTATTTTAGGTTTGAATCACCCCTAAATTAAATGGTTTTTCAATTGGTGCGTGATTGGCGGCTTCAATTCCCATTGAAATCCATTTTCGTGTATCAGTCGGCTCTATAACGGCATCTGTCCAAATTCGTGCTGCAGCATAATATGGGCTGGTCTGTTTATTATACCTTTGTGTAATTTCATCTAATAATTCCTGTTTTTTCTTTTCATCAATTTTTTCTCCTTTGGCTTTCAGTGTGGCTTCCTGAATTTGTAAAAGTACTTTTGCAGCTTGTTCACCGCCCATTACCGCTAATTGTGCCGAAGGCCAGGCAAAAATTAATCTTGGGTCATACGCTTTTCCGCACATAGCATAATTCCCTGCACCATAGGAATTTCCAATTACTACTGTAAATTTTGGAACGACTGAATTAGCTACTGCATTTACCATTTTAGCACCATCTTTGATAATGCCGCCATGTTCTGATTTTGAACCGACCATAAAGCCGGTTACATCTTGTAAAAAGACTAAAGGAATTTTCTTTTGATTGCAATTGGCAATAAAACGAGTTGCTTTATCGGCTGAATCAGAATAAATTACTCCGCCAAATTGCATTCCGTCTTTTCTTGATTTTACAATTTTCCGTTGATTGGCTACAATTCCGACTGCCCAACCATCAATCCGGGCGTAACAACAAATTAAAGTTTTTCCATAATCACCTTTATATTCGTCAAATTCTGAATTATCCACCAAACGTTTGATGATGTCATACATATCGTATTGTTCTGCACGGGAAATAGGAAGAATTCCGTAAATTTCTTTTTCATCCAAAGCAGGTTTTATAGATTTTATACGATTAAATCCGGCTTTTTCATAATCTCCTATTTTCCCCATGATGGATTTGATTCTATTCAAAGCATCTTCATCATTTTTGGCTTTGTAATCGGTTACACCTGAAATTTCACAATGTGTAGTTGCGCCGCCTAAAGTTTCATTGTCAATATCTTCACCAATTGCTGCTTTTACTAAATAACTTCCTGCCAGAAAAATAGAACCGGTTTTAGCCACGATCATAGCTTCATCACTCATGATTGGCAGATAAGCACCACCCGCCACGCAACTTCCCATTACTGCAGCAATTTGTGTAATACCCATAGAACTCATAATAGCATTGTTGCGAAAAATGCGACCGAAATGTTCTTTATCAGGAAAAATTTCATCCTGCATTGGCAAATAAACACCGGCACTATCAACTAAATAGATAATTGGTAAATGATTTTCCATTGCAATCTCCTGTGCTCTCAGGTTCTTTTTTCCTGAAATCGGAAACCAAGCACCAGCTTTGACCGTTGCGTCATTGGCAACTACAATACATTGTTTTCCTGAAATATATCCCATTACAACAACGACACCACCGCTTGGGCAACCACCGTCTTCTTCATACATTTCATAACCGGCAAAAGCTCCGATTTCTATATTTGTTTTCCCTTTGTCTAATAAATAGTCAATACGCTCACGAGCGGTTAATTTTCCTTTTTCTTTGTGTTTCTCAATTCGTTTTTTTCCGCCCCCCAATGATATTTCTTTTAATTTTCGGCGTAAATCTGATACTAAGAGTTTATTTTTATCTTCACGTTGATTGAATTGTATATCCATTTTGAGTTTGTTTTGCGCTAAATTATAATAATTGTTTAAATCTTAGAAATTCAAAGAAGCATCTTTTATAAATTTTTGAGAATGAATAATGATTTCAGGAAAAAATTGTCGAAAATTTGACTCTAATGGGTCGTGAAACTCTTGAATTTCAATGATGGCATCTTCTATGTTATTTTCAAATTTACTTCGTTGGCTGATTCCTTTTAAAGTTTGTTGAATTCCTTTCAAAGACTGATAATTATGAAACCAATCGTATTTTAAAAGATGTTTGACAATATAGCGTAAAGAAGGAGGGAAGTTGTTCAAATTCAATTGAAATAAACGATAACAGTCTTCTACAAATTTTTCAAATTCAATTGAGGAATAAAGTGTCCAGTTTTTTATTAAAAAATAATCAAAAACGACATCTACAATGACCGGAGCGTATTTTCCATGATTTTCATGAAAGAATTTTGTACAGTTTTTTACTGCGGCATGTTCATCTGTAAAATGGTCAATACTTCTGTGTAAAAGGATTCCGGTTTGAATTCCATTGGGATAATTTATATAATCTTTTGCTCTAACGATTTCACCGTAAAGATTTCCCAATTGAATATCAGAATTTTGAAAGGATAAATATTGGTGAGCCAAAAAGTTCATAAGTTTCGGCAATTTAAGGTTTATTTCTAATTTATCTTTTAAAATAAAATGAACTTTAAGAGATAATTTAATTTCGGTTATGGTATTCTTCAAAACTTCCATCCTCGTAAAACAGGATTACTTTTTTAATTACGTCTGTTAAAGGAATTGAATTTTTATCTCCGGATTGAGTGATTTTTTTAAAATTCGAGAAATCGAATAGGCTGGGGGAGGAGGAATTTGAAATTTCATTTTCCTCTTTTTTTTCTATTCCGAAGAGCAACCAATCGGTATCAATTTCCGGAAAAGCAGATTTAATTTTTAATAAAAAATCTAAACTTGGTTTATTTCGTCCTGAAGTGATATGTGAAATAGCTGAACGTTGTACTTCAATTTTATCGGCAAATTCGGAGGGTGTGAGCCCCGATTTTTCGAGAATTTCCAATATGCGATTTGTTAGTTCCATTTTACAAATATAAATCAAAAATTAACATTGTGCAATAGATAAAATTATGACTATCCTGACAAATTTTCTTAAACTAAAATTAAAGTGATAAAGTAGATTAAATGAATTAAATAACTCATTTTCAATATAATTATATATAAAATTATATTTTCAATAAAATCAAAGAAACAAACTGACATAAGGTCATTTAAATTAATTTACAAAAGTAAATTACAAATGTAAATCAGTTTTGACTTGCGATTTCAGCGATTTTTTTTTAAAAAACGAATGAGATTATTTAGCAAAAAAATAAGAGGCTTAAAAAGCTTTAAAATGCTTTTTTAAAAAATTGTATCTTCGTTTCATGAATTTAACAGAATTATTTCAGCATTACTATTCCGACATTCGGGTT
>JAVFAE010000183.1:0-3824 GCA_034002605.1 Weeksellaceae bacterium
ATTTGAATGTACTTTGCATAATTAAAAGTTACAGTCAAAGTTTTTGCATCTTTTGGAACGCAAAAAGTCAAACCGAAATTTGTCGGGAAATATTGATTGGCTTCTGAATAATCTTTATCATCTTCTGATTTTGGAGGTTTAGCAGTATTGTTATAATCATTATCATTTTCATCTTCCATTGAATTATTTTCTGGTGGTGGTGGAACGTCTTTATTATCATCTTCTGTTTCAGCATTTGCATTTGCATCAGCATTTTTTCCAATACTGTCCTTTTTGAGTTCATCAATATCACGTTCGGGAAACAAAATTCCTGAATAATATCTGCTCAAAGGGTAATCAGAAATGATTTCATTTTCAGAGTTGGAAACAAAAACATCAGATCCAGGTCCAATCAAATTATTTTGAATGCTGTCCCGAAATATTAATCTTGGCTCATTAACGTAGTTATTCATCTACCAAAGTTTTTTTAATTATGGTCTTTTCTTGTATTGTTGCTGTCAGTTTTTCTAAAATGTCATCAGGCAATTTCTCTAAAGAATCGCTTTTTTCTTCTCTGTTTGAAGCGATATAATCCAACAAGTCATTCCCCAATATTTTTCCTGCTTGTTGCCTTATGGAATGATCTTTTTTAGAATACACTTTGAATTTGTCAAATTCAGTTACAATCAGTTTGTCAGGACAATTATTCTTTAAACAGAAATCACGGATAACCTCCATTGTTTTTACCCTTGGAAATCGTGTTACACAATCAATATCTATATAATTTCGGAATGTGTTGTAATGGATTTTGTATGACTGGAAAAGGGAGTCGTACAGTCTTTCTGTACTTCCAAATTGCACGGATAATTCCTTTAATGTCTGTTTCCAACTATCGGAATACTTGTCAAACGAATCCAATAAATTATCTGTATCAAAGATTTTCAGGATTTTTCTAAACTCCTCTTTGCTGTTGTTTTGATAAAATCGAATAGTTGCGTTACAGTACAGTTCTCCAATAGTTGTTTTTATTTGTTCGCCATTTTCAATTAGAAAAACACCTTTTGACGAATCAAATTTGTCTATGGTTCCGTCACTAAACTGAATTTCATAAACAGCATTTTCTTTCGGCACATCAAGAGCTTCATAAGGATTGTTTTTGAAGTTTTCATTGTTGAAATCAAATGAAAAAATATCATCTAAATCTCGTTTCTTCACTTCTGTTGAATGAATGAAATTAGTTTTGAAAAATTCTAATCTGTCTTTATGATTTAGATTCGCCTTGTCTTGATTTTGATAGGCTTGTTTAACATTGTCAAATGAAATTTCATCCAAATTCTCATAGCAAAGAACCTCGCAATCTCCTTTTATCGCCTTAATTTTTGTGTATAGTTCCATATTGTTTAAATAGGGAACAATTACCAGTTTGTTTTGGGAATTTATGTTGTCATTTAACCACTTGTCCAAATAGAATTTTGAACCGTCAATTCTTTTGTCGCTTATCAGCCGAATGTTACTAATTTTTTCGTTTTTTAAATGAACAGAAACTGAATCAAAGTTTTTCTTTTCTACGACCAAGTAAATAGGTTTAGGAGTGATTTCCTTTGCTTTTTGTTTGATGTAATTCCATTTCAAATTTTCCCTTTCCAATGAGCTTGAAATTTTTGAAAACGAATTAAAAATTTGGTCTGTGTACCCCTTGATTGTGTCTGGATTGTAAATATTTTTTTCGTAAAAGAGATTGTTTAGTTCTTCTGAAAAGGCTTCGCTTTGGAAATAATGATTTAAGCGGTCTAAATACTCTTGATAAATTCCTTTTGACAAATTAGTATTGACCAAAATCATCCTAAGAAAAAAATTCGTGTACTTCAAGATGTAGGCAAGGTTTACATTGCTTTCATCTTTTATTTTTTGAATTTCTTCCTTTAATTCTATAAATAGGGAATAAAGAATTTCATTTTTCAAACAAACTTTTTGCGTGTTGTTTGGCAATTCATTATTAGCAATTTTTACTTCATCATTTGACCACCACCACTCTAAAAATTGATTTTCAGAACTTGGTTTTTCAGTGCCAATTATGATAATATTTTTGAACTTGTTTCGATATTTTTCTTGCAGAATGAAATCAAAATCATCACGATACTTGGAATCACTAATTATTATTATTTCGTCAAATGTTTGATTTTTATCTAATAGATAGTTTTGGGCTGTCTCAAAATTATTACAGCATTCTACCATATAATTGAAAAAAGGCAAGTCATTCTTTATTTTGCCATTCCTATTTGTATATCTAATTGGTAAATGCTTACTTTCTTTGAAAAATCTTTGGTCTGCTATGACCAAAGTATTATTCTTAAAATCTGTTATGAATGGGAAATTCTTTCCAAAAACGTTTTTTAAATAGCTTACATATTTGTCAATATTTTTGGCTGTATTTCGACCATTGGATAGATAAGGGTTTATTTTGTAAAACTTATGCCCGCTAATTGAAATTTCCGCTCCTGTTTCATTTCTTTTTGGAAATTGGTATTTCAGTCTTAATCCTTTAACAGTATTGTCAATTACTCTATATACACGTTTTTTTGTTTCAGAATATATTATATCTCCTATTTCAAGTGGAGGATGAGCCTTCTCAAGGTTGAAAAAATTTTGATAAAGTTTTATTAGAACTATTGAATTGAAAATTGAAGCAAAAAAGTTCTCTCGGTATTCATCTTCGGGTATGCTTATGAAAAAGTCATTTTTGTTAAGATTATCGTTTAAAATATATTGGTAAATTAAGTGGAAGTTTACAAAATCAAATATGCTATACCTTTCAAAATCATACTCTCGCAGATTGATTTCATCCGAGTAACATTCCAGTATTTCTGAGTATATTTGGTTAAGGTAGTTTTGGATATGTAATTTCATTCAATGCCATTTAATTTATCCGTGGTGTTCTTTTAGGGTGTTTCATAACTAATGTAAACCTCACCCTATTCCTTTTATCCTCCCTAAATAGGAGTGAAATAGTTACCTGGGTGCGTTTATTTTTAGTATAGTTGCTGTTTGGTTTCACAGTAATTTGGTTTTCAGAGTAGTAAATTTAAAACTTTTTTTATAAAAGCATGCTTTTGGTGCAGAATTTTAATTACCGGTAGGGGAGTGGCTGACTGCTGGAGACTGGTTACTGGTTTCTAGACAAGAAATCAGCATGGTAGGTTGATTCTCTGTGTGACTTGGTGATTACTTTGTGGAACTCTGTGTAACCATTTTAACCGCTGAGCCGCTATGACGCAAAGAAAATGCTACGCAAAGCAGACTAACACTGTGAACTGCCAACTGGTTACTGAATACTTGTTTCTGGTCTCTTGTTTCTTTGTTATTTGCAATTTGATAATTGATCATTACTAATTGAAAATTGTACATTGCTGTTTTCTATTTTAGGTGGGTCAGCATCCACCGGAATGTCATGTGAAATCCTTTCATTTTTTCTTATTACCGGTGGGGGGTCAGTATGGTCAAGAATATCCAAAAATGGAACAATTCAAACCGTAAAAACTGGCACAGTTTAAACCGAAATACATGGCACAAAACGAACCGGAATAGCCAAGCCCTTTATTCATCTGTTAAAATTTTATTAATTGTATTGCTAATCTCCTTACCTCTAGTAAGTACCATCATGTGGGAACCATCTTTCACAAGATAATTGTATTTTACATTACGAATGGGTATTGTATGATTGCAAATACCGAACAAATTGACCACCCAATTCCAATTTAAACTGACCACCTTCACCGGTTTAAATTGACCAGGCAGATTTTACCACGAAAAACAAGAACATTTTATGCAGTCTGGATTAAACAAAT
>JAVFAE010000184.1:0-3817 GCA_034002605.1 Weeksellaceae bacterium
AATTCAGTCGGCAATCCGCATCCCAATTTCAAATCAGCATCGGGGTTGTAACCTTCTAAATGTTCATATTCGTCATTCATTATGTTATAAACTTCTGTGCTACAACCGCCACTACCACAACAAGAAGTAGCATTTGTTTCGTTGTCCTGTAAAGCAATTTCACTGTACTTTTGCTTTACCATTTCTTTGATTTGTTCGTTATTATTCATTGTTTCTATATTTTTTGGTTTAACAACATTTATTTTCTTGCTTATTTAATTTGGATTGAAAACGTGAAAAATAGTTATTCAATTTTTCAATTCCTCTTTCATCAACACAATAGCAAATCGTATTTCCTTCAATACTTCCTTTGATTAAGCCTGCGTTTTTTAATTCTTTTAGATGTTGTGAAACGGTCGGTTGTGCCAATGGTAATTCGTCAACTATGTCGCCAACAATGCAAGTATTAATCTTTAATAGATGCTCCATAATAGCGACTCTTGCCGGATGTCCCAAGGCTTTGAATAAGGTCGCCATTTCTTGCTGATTTTCGGTATAATCATTTTTCATTTTGTTGTTTTGTTTATTTCTATATTGCAATATTACAATAAAGAATTTAATTGTAGAATTATTCTGTTGATTTTTTTACAATTTTAATTTTCTGAAACTGATAATTTTGTTTATAGGTGTCTTTTTGGAGTTGCTGATTATTATACAACAACAGAAAATAAAAAATGAATTCTAAAAAATTCATATATTAGCTGTTCATAAAAGTGAAAATCATGGCTTACGAAGAAAATGAAGTATTAAAACGGCTTCCAAATCATTTAAGACAATTCATTAACGATCAGCATTATGAATCTTACACACCTCAAGACCAAGCAGTGTGGCGTTATGTGATGCGAAAAAATGTGGATTATCTTCAAAAAGTAGCCCATGGAAGTTATGTGGAAGGACTTCGTAAGACCGGAATTTCGATTGAAGAAATTCCAAGTATGTATGGAATGAATCGGATTTTGAAAGAAATCGGTTGGGCGGCTGTTGCAGTAGATGGTTTCATTCCGCCAACAGCATTTATGGAATTTCAAGCTTATAATGTCTTGGTTATTGCACACGATATTCGTCAAATTCAAAATATAGAATATACGCCGGCTCCCGATATCATTCATGAATCCGCCGGTCATGCACCTATTATTGCTAATCCTGAATATGCCGAATATTTACGTCGTTTTGGTGAAATTGGAAGTAAAGCCATTTCATCTGCCATAGACTATGAAATGTATGAAGCCATCCGGCATTTGTCGATTATGAAAGAAGATCGCGAAAGCGACCCAAAGTTGATTGACCGGGCAGAACAAAGAGTTTTAGATTTACAAAATACACATACAGAACTTTCCGAAATGTCACAAATCCGTAATTTACATTGGTGGACAGTTGAATATGGTCTAATCGGGACGGTAGAAAACCCAAAAATTTACGGAGCAGGTTTGCTTTCTTCCATTGGCGAAAGTAAATGGTGTATGAGCAATGAAGTAAAAAAACTTCCGTATGATATTTCAGCTGCAGAAGTATCATTTGATATTACGAAACCTCAGCCGCAGCTATTTGTAACACCGGATTTCGCTCATTTGAATTTTGTTTTAGAGCAATTTGCCAATCAAATGGGATTGCGAAAAGGCGGAACTGAAGGAATTCAGCAATTGATTGAGTCCAAAAATTTAGGAACAATCGAATACAATACCGGAATTCAGGTTTCCGGGATTTTTAAACGAGTGATTACCGATAATCATAACAATCCGATTTATATTCAAACCGAAGGATTGACTGCACTTTCTTATCATGAGAAAGAATTAATCGGACACGGTACAGCTTCTCATTCACATGGATTTGGTTCGCCAATTGGGAAATTAAAAAATATCAACATTGCCATTGAAAATATGTCACCCTATGATTTGGAAGCATATAAAATCAGAGAAGGCGAAATGGCTCGATTGGAATTTGACGGAGGAATAATAGTTGAAGGTGAGGTCATTACCGGAACCCGAAACAGAAAAGGGAAAATATTGTTGGTTTCGTTTAGAAATTGTACAGTTAAATACCATGATGAAATCCTCTTCCATCCGGATTGGGGAATTTACGATATGGCAATTGGAAAATCCATTATTTCCGCTTATGCAGGGCCGGCTGATTTTACTTCTTTTGACATGATTACACATGAATTGGAAACCAAAGTAAAAAAATCAGAAATCTTAGCAGAAGTAGCCGTTTTGCGAGAAATGTATCAAATGGTACGTGAAAAACGAAAAAACACTCAATTTGATGAAGGATTCCTTTTAAAACTATTCATTAAGCTCAAAGAAAATTACCCTCGCGAGTGGTTACTACCGGTAGAATTATATGAATTAGCCTACCAAAAAGGATTTGAAGAATTGGTGAATCAACTGAAAAGTTATCTCCATTCACTTATGGAAACAGAAAAAGATATTTCTCATTTAATCGAAGATGGAATTAAGTTGGCCGAATATCCGATTTTCCATTCAGGCGAGAAAGTTTCTTTGTAACCAAATCAGTCAATAAGCCACCAAGCCAAGAAAAGAAAAATAAAACCGGCAAAATAGAAACTTCATACCAAGTGGGATGATGTGGGGTGAAAATCACATCTAAATAAGCAATTATAAAAAGTAAAAACCCAACCAATGTGGCATAAGCTTTCTTTGCTCTTTTTACGATAATAGACGTAACCAAGCCACCAATAATGGCTCCGGCTCCACAAGAAAAAAGAAGAGCAAGAAAAAAACTATCCCGAACTTCCGGTGTTCTGGCAGCATAGCGTATAACACGATTCCAATGTTCATAAGGGAATTTGGAATAATCATACTCAATCCAGTTTTCATTTAATGAAATTCCCAACGTGATAATTCCCATGGAAGCGGCTAAACCTAAAATTATAGCTAAAGTGTTTCGTAAAAAAGTCATTTTCTAAATGGAAGCAATCATGGATATTTCAACTTTCACATCTGCCGGTAATTTTGCAACCTGAACGGTTTCACGTGCCGGATAAATTCCATTGGTAAAATACGAAGCATAAATTTCATTTACAACAGTAAAATCGTCCATATTTTTTAGGAAAATACTTGTTTTGATTACATTGGAAAAAGAAGTTCCGGCTTCTGAAAGAATCGCTTCTAAGTTTTTCATTACCTGATGTGTAGCTTCTGAAATTTCATGAATAATTTCCCGTGTTTTCGGATTAGCCGGAATTTGTCCGGAGATGAATAACATATTATTAAACGAAACCGCTTGACTGTAAGGGCCAATTGCTTGCGGTGCATTTTCTGTATGGATTATTTTTTTCATAAAATTGAAATTAAACAGATTTTATTAAAAATCCGAAGGGCAAATTTAAATTATAAAAATTAAAAAAAAGAATCCAAAGGGTAAAATAGAATTAAAATACAGATTTTTGATTTTTTTATTGAATTTACCGGCTTAGAAATTCCCTTGTCTTAGTAAGTTAGAGGCTTTTTGGTCGTATTTTACGGCATCTCTTAAAATGGTTGCTTTTATACCGATATAAAAATCCCAGGTTTTGTATCGTCCGAAGGGTACCCAAGAAAAAGATAAATCAAAACTTCGTAAATCCCGATTGAAGGAAATTCGAGCTTGTGAAAATTCTTTTGAAGTAAAATCGTAAGAAGTCGAAGTACTTAAACTCCAGTAAGGAGTAGGAGAAATAGCTGCTGAAATGGCTAAAACTGAAGTGCTGTTTCCTTCTTTGGTGTTCATTTTAGTATAATTGTGTGTGAAATTTAAACCTAAACGCCATGGAATAGAAAAA
>JAVFAE010000185.1:0-3725 GCA_034002605.1 Weeksellaceae bacterium
TTCTCCTAAAAGTTTGGAGTGGTTCTTCGACGATTATATTGATAAAAAAGACAAAATAAATTTCAAATTACTTAGTGTTAAAGAAACAGACGAAGATTTTCAGGTCAAAATCAAAAACTCAACCCGCTTTTCAGGCCCTTTTTTAGTTGTAGGAAGTAAAAACGGTTTGGATTTGACAAAAAAATGGTACCGTTCACAAGGAAAAAAAACGCTGATTTCGTTCCCAAAAGGAGAGTATGACAAAATTAGTTTGAATCCGGATTATTTATTTCCGGAATTTAACGACCGGGATAATTCTTTGCGAACCAAGGGTTTATTCAAAAACAGAAAAAAACCACAACTTAAACTTTTCAGCGATATAGAAAATCCGGAATACACTCAATTTTTCATAAGTCCACAAATTCGGTGGAACAATTATGACAAACTCCTAATTGGGTTTAAACTTCACAATCAGTCTTTGCTTACACGACCTTATAAATGGGCAATTGCTCCGAAGTTATCCACCGGAACAGGAAAGTTAACCGGAAGTACTCATTTTCAAAATACCTTAACACCGCGTTCACAACTTTTCAGAGCGATTATTTTAAAAGCCATCACTCAATATGAGCATTATGCAAAAGATTTAACTTTTTTTAAATGGAGTCTTTTTGCAGATGCTAATTTCAAAAAAAGCCCAAGAAGTAGCCTAAATCATGGAATTCAAATTGGTTATACTAATTTAAACAAGAAAGTGGCTGATTTTCAGGTTCAGACCGATGAAGACAAATATGGTTTGTCCAATTTCACGTATTATTATTCTCGTCCGAATTATATTCATGAAACGTATGGTTCGGTTACTTTTCAAAGCTCCGGTGTTTTCAGGAAAATATTTGGTGAAGCTTATTACCGTTGGCGATTTTCTCCAAAAAAGCAATTAGGTATTCGGATTTTCGCCGGATTTTTCCTTAGCAATCAATCAGATACCGATTATTTTAATTTCGGATTAAGTACGGTTTCAGATTATGCTTTTAACCTTAATATGTTGGGTCGTTCTGAAAGTTCCGGACTTTTGAGTCGTCAATATTTTTTAGCAGAAACCGGTTTTAAATCACTATTTGAATCCACTGTAAATCAATGGGTTGTTTCGAGTAATTGGGAGTTTCCGATTTTCACTGTTTTGGATGTTTATTTTGATATGGCTGTTTTCAAAAATCGTTTGGAGCATCCTGATTTTCTATATGATTCAGGATTTAAATTCAAATTAATTCCTGATTTTATAGAGTTTTATTTTCCGGTACAATCATCGTTAGGATTTGAGCCGGCACAAAGTCATTATACACAAAAAATCCGATTTACTTTAAAATTTGATTTAAAAAGTATTATCAATCACCTCAGAAGAGGTTGGTATTAAATGTTTATTTTTCTTTTTCTTCTTTTGAAAACTGAGTATAATTTCTCCATTTTTGAAATAATTCTTCCATTTCTTTTGGAATTGGAACTTCAAACGACATTCTTTTTCCGGTCTGAGGATGATCAAACCCTAAAGTTTTAGCATGTAGTACTTGACGTGGACAAGTTTTAAAGCAATTTTCAATAAATTGTTTATACTTTGTAAAAGTAGTTCCTTTTAGGATTTTATCACCTCCGTAACGTTCATCGTTGAATAAAGGGTGTCCGATATGTTTAAAATGTACTCGGATTTGATGAGTTCTTCCGGTTTCTAATTTACATTCTACCCGGCTGACATAAAGAAAACGCTCTAAAACTTTAAAGTGTGTAATAGCCGGTTTTCCTTGACTTTTATCTTCGAAAACTGCCATTTGCATTCGGTCTTTCAAATGCCGCCCGATATTTCCTTCAATAGTTCCGTTTTCTTCTTCTAAATTTCCCCAAACCAAGGCTTCATACAAACGGTCAGTCGTTCGAGCTTTGAATTGAGAAGTTAAACTTTGCATGGCTTGTTCGGTTTTGGCAATGACCAACAAACCACTTGTGTCTTTGTCAATCCGGTGGACCAAACCGGGACGCTCTAAATCGGCTGACAGAGAAGGTAAATTTTCAAAATGATATTTGAGAGCATTAACCAAAGTTCCGGAATAATTACCATGTCCCGGATGAACAACCATTCCCGCTTCTTTGTTGATGACTACAACAGATTCGTCTTCATAAACAATAGCCAAAGGAAGATTTTCTGCTTTTATGTCGATTACACGAGGAGGTTCGCTTAAAATGACTTTTATTTCATCACCGGGTTTGACTTTATAATTTGCTTTTACAATGGAATTATTTACTCGAATTTGCTGATTATCAATAGCTATTTGAATTTTACTTCGGGTAGTTCCTTCTATAAAATTCATTAGAAACTTATCGACACGTAAAGGCTTTTGTCCTTTCTCAGCGACAAAAGAGTACTGTTCAAATTCATTTTTATCAGCGGTAAAACCGGTATCTGTCATCTTGTTTTATTCTGTGGGACTTTCCTTAGGAAGTTCGTTTTGAGTTTGTTCTTTGGCTTTGGAAGGTGAAATTCCATCTTTTTCCCTTCCTCTCATTTCTTCTTCAAAGATGGATATAGAAAGGGAATCATTGGATTCAAAGTTTCGGTATTGATGATTTAACTCTTTAATTTTTGTATCTAATTCTCTCGGACTCTTAGTTGTCATCCATAAATCTACCGGTAGTCCTTGGTCGTAATTATCACCCGGAAGCGGATATTGATAATAAACTTTCAATAAAGAACTGTCTGAAACTACTTCATCCACAACTAAACGCCCTACATTAAACTGATTATCATAAATAGAAGATCGAGCTTCTTCCAAACTCATTCCAATCAGATTTTCCATTTTTACACCATACACCAATCCTTTTCCTAATACTAAATCTACTTTTGAAAATCGCGGAAGTTCAGAGTCTTTAAAAATTTGTCGCCCTTTGTACAATACACGCAGAACTGCATCTTTCGCTAAATCAGCTTCATAAATAGTGTCGCCTACTTCCAATCCTGCTATTTTAAGTTGGGCAAATGCCAAACGTTTGGATTTTCCGACAATATCTGGTAAACTCGTTGGTCGCCAATCTTTTGGGTTGGATTTAATGAAGATTTTTCGTCCTTCTTTTACTTTAAATCCTTTTTCCGGATAAAAATTGATGACTGTGTGAGGCAAACGGGCTGAATCAAATTTAATACTGTCAATTTCATAGGTTAATTTCAAATCATCCAATATTTTAATTGCTTCATCAATGTCCATTTCCGTTAAATCTGGAATTTCTATTTGTTGGCCATGATTTGTGTAATTTTCCATCCAGACACGGATGATAAAATGATAAAGTCCCAAACACACAAGTCCCATTGCTATAAGACTTGCCCAGAACTGCCACTTAATAAATGCTTTTAAAAAATTCACTCGTTTTTTAATTTTATTCAAAAGCTGATGAAAATGAAGGTTTTTAATCAATTTTTTCCTTTCATCAATTTAGTTACAAACTTACATAAAATTTTTGTGCTGAAAATTGAATCTGTTCATACAATCAAAAAAATATTTCCGAGAAGAAACTTCTGTATTTTTTTGATTCGTTTGTGTATCTTTACCACGTAATTAATTTAAAAAATCATGTTGAATGTAGCCGTAGTAGCGGGTGGATATTCCGATGAGTATATTGTTTCCCTAAAAAGTTGCGAACTGGTTTATGAAAGTTTGAATGCTGAAATATATAATAAAGTAAGAGTTCGGATTTTATATGAAGCT
>JAVFAE010000186.1:0-3722 GCA_034002605.1 Weeksellaceae bacterium
GAAACATTTTTCAGAATTTTTTCCAAAGATTCATTTTTCACATGTATTTCATAATCATCTTTAGATACATTTTTTTTGAATCCGATGATGAGTTCTGCGTTTTTTTCAGTTTCCATGATGTACCACATTTCTGATTTTCCGAAAGAATCATGCAAACGCTTCGCTTGTTCATCGTTAGGATGTACTTGTACGGACAAAGGCTCGGCTGCATCAATGAATTTAATCAGCAATGGAAAATTAACTCCAAATTTCTTCCAAACTTTTTTTCCGATGAGTTTTTCTTGATAAATTTCAATTAATTCATTTAAATTTTTCCCACATAATTGACCATTTTCAACACAGCTTACATTTCCTTTTACACCGGATAAACTCCAGATTTCACCCAGGTTTTCCATTTGTAATTCTACCGGAATTGCAACATTCAGCTTATTACCGCCCCAGATTCGGTAGTGTGTGATGGGTTTAAATTTTAAAGGATAAAGCATTGTAATAATTCGCTGTGATTTGTTTTGCTAAAATAGAAAAATACCGTGAATGAAAGGTGCGAACAGCCCGAATGTTAAGGAAAGTTTCACCAATTTTCACTATTCAAAAGATTATAACCTCTGTTTTTATAAAAACTCATAAATTCTTTTGAATTTGTTGCAGGGAATTCAAGTTCAATTTCATCTATAATATTTTTTAAAAGCTTATCGCCAATACTTTCTGAATATTTTCCTCTCAATGCTTTTTCATACCATTTTAATAAATCACTTTCAGTAACGATACTTTGAATCTTTGACTTCCAACCTATTTGATTAAGTAATGAAAGTATTACTTTTTGTTCAGTGTCTTTACAAACAATTACGATTCTATCTGCAGATACAGAAGATACTATATTTTCAGCAAGTTCTTCCGTTAAAGAAAGATGTTTGATTTGAATAGCCATTCCAAAATTTGCCCACATATCTAAACCTCTGTCAGCTGCGTTAGTAACTCCAACACGATTGATTTTTGCTTTAAGTTTTATAGTATTTTGTTCATTTGAAAGTTGAATGATATTCCTGGCAAAATCTTCAAATTCGTTTAAAATATCTGATTTTTCAGGATTTACACTTACTTCTACGGAAACGTCAAGGGCATCAACTAAGGCTGAAAATAAAGCATAAACAACTATTTCATAGATTTTATCTATACTTCTTCTTAAACCAGGCTCACGCCAAAACAAATCCAAGAATTCCTGAAGTTGAAATGTTGTTTTATCGTTTTCACTACAATAGGAAAGACCTGATGACATTTGGGAAAAACGCTGTAAAAATTTCCGATAAATATAGGCTTCAACAATCCCATTTTTATTTCGGTTTTCCTTACCTAAAATTTCTAAAACTTGAGGCGGGATGGCATTTTCATTAAAAATATCATCTTGATACCTTGCAGAAGAAGTAGATGTCCGCCCCAAAAATTGCAAACAAACAATATCTCTCCATTTTTTGGATGAATTTCGATACGTTTCTAATTCCAAAAGCTGGATATTTTTTTCTATTCTATCCCGGTATAATATTTCTGCGATTTGAATAGGCTTATACAAATGGACTCGTGCTTTTGAAATTACTTTATCCAATGCTATTTTGGCTTCTTTAATATCCATGTTTGGGCTCTAATAATGTTAATTGTACAGGTTCTTTAATTGCTTGTTTTTTTGATTTTAAGGCATTCATCATTTCCTCTGCAATAGCTTTAATTACAGGTACAGAAACAGAATTGCCTGCCACTTTTCTAGCTTGTGAATACGGAATGTTAATTTTAAAAGTGTCTGGGAAACCTTGTAATCGTAACATTTCTCTGCCTGTTAATCTCCTCACTCCATTAACTACAAGGTAATTATAGCTTCCACCAGCTCGCAAAGCACATGAATACGGAAGTGCTGAAATATTGCCTCCAATATTTTCATGCCAAACAGATGGGAATGGTGGATTTGGTTTCACTGCATTAAATCGTTTTTGTTTTAATTCATCGGATAAAAAATAATTTTGAGGAACATCCTTATCATTTTCTAAAATATCGTTTAGTGGCTTATAATATCCTAATGGTCTTGGGAATTTAAAATGAATTGGTTCAAGAAAACCAACTATGTATATTCGCTCTCTTTTTTGAGGAAGACCAAAATCAAGAGAATTAAAAACTTTGTGATAAACTGTATAGCCTAATTCATTCAATTTTTGCAGAATAACAGCGAAAGTTCGCCCTTCATCATGCGTAGTAAGACGTTTTACATTTTCAAGAAGAAATGCTTTTGGTTTTTTTGCTTTTAGAATTGCTTCTATATTAAAAAATAAAGTTCCGCGAGTATCTGCGAAACCAAGACCTTTTCCGGCTATACTAAATGGTTGACAAGGGAATCCCGCTAATAAAATGTCATGGTCAGGTATGTCCTTTGGTTCAATTAAATTAATATCTCCAAATGGCTTTTCACCAAAATTAGCTTCATACATCATTTGGGCATGCTTATCCCATTCGGAGGAAAATACATTCTCACAACCATAAGCCTCAAATCCTAATCTTATTCCTCCGATACCTGCAAAAAGGTCTATTGTTTTAAATTGTTTTTCAATCATTTGTTATAAATCATTTTAATCAAATATACTAAAAAAGTTATTCAGATTGATTTTGAAACGGGATAATCATTAATCTTAGAAGCTTAAATAAAGTTAAATTAAAATCTACGAACTAAATAAACTTGAAATTTTGATTCATTGTAATAATTCACTGTGATTTGTTTTGCTAAAATAGAAAAATACCGGGAATGCGGATTGTTCTTTTTGTAATTTCATAAAAACTAAATTCCAAAAACATTGATAATAAGGTTTTTATATAATATACATTCTACAACTTTACAGTTTACATACCAATAGTATTCAGGAAAATACAGTATTTTTGTCCGTGATGTTTCAGCTTCAGAAAATAAAACGAAAAGATTTAGACATAAAAAAATATTCTAAAGCAATTGAAAAGGCTTTGAATTATCGAATTTATGCAGAATATTGGTATTTAGATGTTTTAACCGATGAAAAATGGGAATGTTGGATTTGTGGTGATTATGAGGTGATTATGCCCATTCCATTACAATATAAATTCGGGATTAAGTTTGTTTTACAACCTTTTTATTGTCAGCAATTAGGTGTTTTTTATCAAAATGAAATTCCGGATGGACTTTTTAAAAAATTTGAAGAAAAACTACACCAATACAAGGTTCGGGTTTATCATTTTAACGAAGAAAACACAGAACGTTACCGTCCGAAAGGAGAAAAAAGAGTAAATCATTTACTGTCTTTGCAACGAGATTATGAGGAAATCCAAAAAAAATTCAGAAAAGACCGTTTAAAGGATATTAGACGGAATAATAAATTAAATTTGATTTTGAAAGAAGAGTTTGATTTTGATTTATTTTTTGAATTGAGAAGGAAAGAATACACAGAATTAGAAAGTATTTCAGATTTGAACTTGACAAAAAAGTTTATTAAAGCTTTGTTGGATTCAGGAAAATATTTAGGTTACACGCTTTATAATGAACAAGAACAGCCTTTAGCGAGTTGTTTATTTTCCCAATCAAAATCAAGGGTTATTTTACAGTTTTCAGCACGAAATAAATCCATAGAACCAAGAGGTGCAGCAACTTTTATGAGAAGTTTTATTATTGAATAACTTTCCAATCTAGGTTTGTTTTTTGATTTTGAAGTTTCGTC
>JAVFAE010000187.1:0-3719 GCA_034002605.1 Weeksellaceae bacterium
ATGCCAGTATGTTGTTTGATGAAAAATCATTGAATCCTTTGTATAAATTAGAAATCGGGCAGGCAGGGAGTTCTTTTACTTTTGAAGTGGCAGAAAAAAATAAAATTCCATTTCGGTTGATAAATCGGGCAAAAAAGAAAGTAGAACAAGATAAAGTTCGTTTGGATAAAACCATTTTAAAATTGCAACAAGAGAAATTTGAAATTCAAAAAACAAAAAATCAAGTTCAGGAATTAAAACAAACTTCAGAAGAACAAACCAAAGAATTGGAATTAACTCAAGAAAAAATCAAGGAAAAATTAGTAGATTTTCAACAATTATATGATAATGAGCTAAAAACACTTCAAGCCGGAAAACGGATGAATGAATGGGCAGATGAGTATTTGAAAACCAAAAGTAAAAAGGATTTAATCGGTAATTTTTTGAAATGGATTGAGGTAGAGAATTCTAAAAAAAGTGAAGAAAAAACAGTTGAAAAAACGAAAGAAAGAATTGTTCAAAAAGAAGTTAAAAAAGAACTGAAAAAAAATCGAGTGAATATTCAAAAAGAGCAAAAGAAAATTGAAGAAAACAAAAAGAAAGAGATTCAAAAAACAATTGAAAACCTAAAGATTGGGGATCGGGTAAAAATCAAAGATAGCACGAGTATAGGGACAATTGAGAAAATAGAAGGGAAAATGATTACCATAAATTATGGTTTATTTCTTACAAAAATATCTATCTTTGAAGTTTATAAAGTTTAAAAAAACGAAAATAATACAGAAAAAATGAGAAGAAGTTTATTTATCGGGGCATTTTTGTCCTTGGTTACTGTTCAAGCTCAGGAAAGAGTGAATAATGCTGAATTACAACGTTTGGCAGCAGAGACAGAGCAAGAATATAACGAAGCAGTTCAAATTGAAAAGGAAAAATATGCCGGTCATTTATTGGATGATGAAGTTTCTTTTCAGGGTTTTTCTAATGGTATTCCTTATTATTACGCAATAGACAGTAGAAACCAAATTCAATCGATGAATGTTGATAAATTAGGAGATAATTCTCTTCCGGGAATAGCTGTAACTGGAGAAGGAATGACAGTTTATGTTTGGGATGGTGGAAAAATACGTATGACACATCAAGAATATGCAGGAAGAGTAACTCAGGTGGAAACAACCGGAGTAAATTCATCTCATGCAACCGGAGTAACTTCAGTGATTATTGGAGAAGGCGTTTCACCATTAGCAAAAGGAATGGCACCCAACGCAAGTGCGAAAATTTATAATTTCACGAATGGAAATACGGTAAGTGAAATGAATTCAGAAGCAAATAGCTCTGAAAATCAAGATTATATGGTTTCTAATCATTCTTATGGCTCATTAGTTGGCTGGTCATATAATAATAACGAAAATCGATGGTATTGGTACGGTTATCCCCATATTTCCGAAACAGAGTCGGTGCTTTTCGGATTTTATACTGCGAATGACAGAAATTATGATAATTCTGCTTATAATGCGCCACAACACAGTATTTTCAAATCAGCAGGGAATAATAGAGGAGAGGGACCATCGGGAATAGTAACCCATTATGCTTATGATGAAAACAGTGATTGGCAGCTGTTTACAAGTGTTTTTCGCCCGACTGATTGTACACTGACCGGAGGTTATGATTGTTTAGCTTTTGCCGGATCAGTTGCGAAAAATGTAATTTATGTAGGAGCTATAAAACCTTTGTCTGGTGGAGTTCGTTATACAGGGCCTGAAAATATAGCAGCAACAGATTTTACGAGTTTTGGTCCAACGGATGACGGTCGAATCAAACCTGAAGTGGTAGCAATTGGGCTAAGCGTAACTGGAGCAACCAATACATCGAATACTTCTTATACTTCTTGGTCGGGAACTTCATTTTCTTCACCAGCTGCCGCTGGAGTCGGAGTTTTATTACAACAAGTAAAAAATGAATTTGACGGAGGTTTTCTTCGTTCTGATATGATGAAAGCTTTATTGATTAATACAGCTAATGAATGTGGAAACGACATAGGACCGGATTATAAATTTGGATTTGGGTTAATTGATGCTTTTGGAGCAGCCGAAACCATTATCAATGCAAATGGAACTTCCCATACTGCCGATTTAAGAATTTTAAATAATGAATCTTATACATTAAAATTCACAGCAAATGGAACAGAACCTTTAAAAGTGAGTATTGCTTGGTTAGATCCGGGTGCTATTCCACTTCCTCAATTAGAATTAAATAACAGAACCCCCCGATTGATTAATGATTTGGACTTAAGAATTACAGAAAGTGGAAATACGTATTATCCTTGGAAATTAGATCCGGATAATCCTTCAGCAGCTGCTACTCAAGGCGATAATATTGTAGATAATGTGGAACAGATTTATATTGAAAATCCGGTAGCCGGAGCAACTTATACGCTAACCGTAACTCACAAAGGAAATTTGGTTACTGGTGGACAAAATTTTGCATTGGTGATGAATGGATTGGGTTCTCTATTGTCAACTGATGAAATTGACACACCGAATGCTTTCGTTGTTTATCCTAATCCGGTAAAAGATGTAGTAAACATTAAATCGGATAAAGTACTTAAAAACGCACAAATTCGTGTGTTTAATATGATGGGACAAGTAATTTATTCAGAAAAAACACAAACTTTAGATGCAGTAAAATCGATTGATTTAAAACACGTTCCGGCTGGAGATTATATGATTTATATTAAATCAGAAGAAGGAATAGTGACGAAGAAAATTATGAAATATTAAAATAAATTTAGTGATAGAAAATAAGAACTGCGGTCAGACATTCGTCTGACCGCAGTTCTTATAATGAATAATTAAGCAAATGCTGCTCTAACTTGTGGCAAAACTTTATTTCCGTAAAGCTCGATGGCTTTCATCATTTCTTTATGTGAAGGTCCGCCAACGTCCAAATGAGCTACAAATCGGGTTAAACCAAACAGTTCAATTGTTTTAATGATTTTTTCACTGACTTGTTCCGAATTTCCCATGAACAAAGCACCTTCCGGACTCATTCCACCTTGGAACTGCATTTTTGTATAAGGGGCCCAACCTCTGTCTTTTCCGATTCTGTCCATTTGTGAAGCATAATATGGGAAATAATTTACCAATAAATCTTCTTGAGAATCAGAGATAAAAGTATGTGAATGAACGCCTACTTGTAATTTCTCAGGATCGTGTCCAAATTGAAGATATTGTTGTTTATAAAAATCAATAAGCGGTTTAAATTGCTTTGGCATTCCTCCGATAATAGCAAAAATAACCGGAAAACCATAACGTGCAGCTCGAACAACTGATTCAGGAGTTCCGCCTACTGCCACCCAAATCGGTAATTTCCGTTCGGCTTTCGGATAAATAGTTTGCTCGTGAATAGGTGCTCTGAATTTTCCTTGCCAACTCAGAGTTTCATTTTCATTTAATTGATGCAGTAAATCTAATTTTTCTTCAAATAGTTGACTGTAATTATCTAATTCATAGCCAAATAAAGGAAAAGATTCAATGAAACTACCTCGTCCGGCAACAATCTCAGCTCTTTCGTTGGATAATAAATCCAAAGTAGCAAAATCTTGGTAAACTTTTACCGGATCAGTAGAACTTAAAACGGTTACACCACTTCCTAATTTTATGTTTTTTGTGCGAGTGGACAAAGCTGATAATAACATTTCCGGTGAGGAAATCGCATAATCCGCACGATGATGTTCACCGGCT
>JAVFAE010000188.1:0-3713 GCA_034002605.1 Weeksellaceae bacterium
GCAGGTAAGGCAGATGCTTTCCTAACAGGAAGCACAAAAAGCTATGCTACTTCTCTAAAACCTATTTTAGAAGCTATTGGTTCGGCAGAAGGAATTTCAAAAATTGCCGGATTGATGATTATGATGACTAAAAAAGGTCCTTTATTTTTTGCTGATACCGCCATAAATTTAGATCCGACAGCAAAAGAATTGGCTAAAATCGCACGTATGACCGATTATTTGGTTCGTGGAATTGGAATTCGTCCTCGAATTGCTATGCTTTCGTATGAGAATTTCTCAGGACGAACCGAAACATCTAAAAAAGTGAAAGAAGCTGTTGAAATCTTACACAAATTATATCCTAAAATGGTTGTTGATGGAGAAATTCAACCGGATTTTGCTTTAAATGAAGAGTTAATTACAGCAAATTTTCCTTTTTCAAAACTAAATGGAAAAAGTGCCAATGTATTGATTTTTCCTAATTTAGCTTCCGGAAATCTTTCTTATAAAATCCTAAGAGGAATTGAAAAATCAAAAGTAATCGGACCCATTTTAATGGGCATGAATCGTCCGGTTCATATTCTGCAAATGCGTTCGACCATTGATGAAATTGTAAATTTGGCAACCATTGCCGTATTGGATGCCCAACGACGAAAAAAATGATTGCACATTTAAATGGAAAATTAATCGAAATTCATCCTACCTATTTAGTCATAGAATGTGGAGGAGTTGGCTATAAAGTTAATATTAGCCTGAATTCCTATTCAAAAATAGGAAAAGAAGAAAACCTGAAAATCTTAACTCACTTAATTGTACGAGAAGATGCACAAATTTTGTATGGTTTTACTTCTGCACAAGAAAGAGAATTATTTTTACGTTTAATTTCCGTAAACGGAGTCGGTCCTTCATCGGGCATGACTATGTTGTCCTCTATGGAAGTAGATGAGATTTTAAATGCTATTATTACTGCAGATGCCAAGACACTTCAGAAAACAAAAGGAATCGGAGCCAAAACGGCACAGCGAATCATCATTGATTTAAAAGATAAATTAGAAGGAGATGAATTAAACTTTAACATTAATTCAAATTCCGGCAAAAATAAATCTAAGTCTGAAGCGTTATCAGCACTAGAGGTACTTGGAATTCCGTCAAAATCAGCAGAAAAAATCCTTGATATTATCCTCAAAGATTATCCTGATGCAGAAGCGGATGTATTAGTAAAAGAAACACTTAAAAGATTATAGTCTTTGGAACAATTTAAAAAATATATGAAGGGATTAACACGTTTATTTTCGGTTCTGTTTTTTCTATTCGCTTTATCAACAGCTTACGGCCAAGAAGAGGAATCCGACACACTGAAATATCCTTTTGACAATCAAAGTGGTGGTTTGTATTTAGACAATCAGATTCACTATGAAATTGTGTACGACCCAATAAAAGACCAATATGTACTTTGGCCAAAAATTGGTGACATCATAGTAGGCGATCCTATTTTTATTTCCAGTGCCGATTACTTGGATTTGATTTTGAAAAGAAACATTGACACTTATTACAAAGAAAAATCCCGGGCTTTTGATGAAATGTACCGCTCTAATCAATTTGGCGATAAAGAAAGTGAGGATTCCGGCAATATTCTACCGAGTTTAAAAATCAAAAATAAAACCTTTGAATCCATTTTTGGAGGAAATGAAATCCAATTGATTCCGCAAGGTTCTGCTCAATTGGATTTGGGTATTTATTTACAAAAAATTGATAATCCACAATTACTCCCACAAAACAGAAAAACATTAACCGTTGATTTACAGCAACGTATTCAAATGAGTGTTTTAGGAAAAGTTGGTGAAAACTTACAACTAAAAGCTAATTACGACACTCAGGCAGGATTTGGTTTCGAGAACGAAATGAAATTGCAGTGGAAAAACATGAAAGAGGGAGGCGAAGATGATATTGTTCAAAACATTGAAGTAGGTAACATCAGTATGCCACTGAACACTTCACTAATTACCGGAGCACAATCTCTTTTTGGAGCAAGAACTGATTTAAAATTCGGGAATACTGATGTAACATTGGTTTTTTCTGAACAACGTTCTGAATCCAAAAATATTACCGTTCAAGGTGGGGGTGTTTTGACGGAATATAGTATCAATGCTGAAGAATATGATTATAACCGGCATTTCTTCTTGAGTCAGTTTTTCCGAGATTCTTATGACAACGCACTTTCCAATTATCCACAAATTTCAAGTGATATCGTCATCACACGATTAGAAGTTTGGAGAATCGACAAAGGAAATGCCAATCAGGAACAACGACGCTCCATTTTAGGTTTACGGGATTTAGGCGACAATGGCTCCTCTCCCACCAACGGTGCACTTTATAACCAAATCAGCTCTACACCGGGAATTCGTACTGCCAGTACAGCTCGCACTATTTTAAGCGGATATGCTTACAATGGACAAACGTATCAGGACGGTGAACATTATTTAGTCAATGAAAATGCAAAAAAATTAAATCCGGGCGAATATACTTTTTATCCTTCTTTAGGATACATTTCCCTTAATCAACCTTTGGTGGATGGCGAAGATTTATTAGCCGTTTCTTTCCAATATACTCGAAACAGTACACCGGGTGTCATTTATAAGGTAGGTGAAATGTCGGATGAACAAAGCCAGCTTTTAATTGTTAAATTAATTAAACCCAACACATCCGTCAATACCGCATCTCCAATGTGGAATTTGATGATGAAAAATATTTATTCCATCAATGCTTTGAGTATTTCACCTGAAGATTTCATTTTAAACGTCGAATTCAAAGACAACAGTGAAAATTCCTCAGGAACTATCAATTATTTGCCCAACACACCGGTTCAAGACCAAACTTTATTACAAATAATGAATATGGACCGACTAAATTTGAACGGGAACTTACAAATGAGCGGTAATGGACATTATGGAGATGGTATTTTTGACTTTATAGAAGGAATTACCGTTGATTCAAATCGAGGAACGATTATGTTTACAAAGGTCGAACCCTTTGGAGCTCATTTGGCAAATGTATTGGGAGACCCGAATTCACCTTATGTTTTCAGTCAATTATATAAACAATTACCAAATACACTTTCTGCTGAAAAATTAGCTCAACGATACAAACTATCAGGTCGATACAAAGGAGAACACGGTGGCGGAATTCCACTCGGAGCTTTCAATGTTCCGGAAGGCTCAGTACGAGTAACCGCTAACGGTATGGAATTAATGGAAGGAGTTGACTATACGGTTGATTATCAATTAGGACAAGTAACCATTTTGAATGAACAATTAAAAAGTTCAGGTGTTCCAATTAATATCAGCTTAGAAAATCAATCCACATTTAATATGCAGAAAAAACGGTTTATAGGAGTTAATATCGACCATCATTTTTCAGACAGATTCGTTGTTGGTGGAACTTTTGTAAATTACCAAGAACGACCCATTACGCATAAATCCCAATTCGGTTCAGAACCGGTAAGCAATTCGATTTTCGGAATTCATACAGAATATAGTGGAGAATCGGAATGGTTGACCCGACTGACCAATAAAATCCCGGGAATTAAAACTGACCAAATTTCCCAAATCACTTTCACGGCTGAAGGTGCTTATTTAATGCCGGGACAAAATAAAGCAACCGGCGGAAATTCTTATATTGATGACTTTGATGACTCTCAATCTCGCATCAGTCTGATGGATGTAGGGTCTTGGAAA
>JAVFAE010000189.1:0-3707 GCA_034002605.1 Weeksellaceae bacterium
GAAATTGATGCGCCAACCGATATGTCGATGAATATGATGGAAACCGTAAAAGCTTATGAATTAGCTGAAGAAGGGACTTTTGGAATCTGCGGTGGAATGTGCATGTGCGCATCTTGCCAGTGTTATATAGAATCCGAAGGAGTCGGGCTCAACGAAATGGAGGACGAAGAAGAAGCCATGTTGTCGGAAGCTTTTCACGTGCAAGAAAACAGTCGTTTGAGCTGCCAAATTCCGGTAACAAAAGAGTTGGAAGGTTTAATCATACGAATCGCTCCAAAATCTTGATAATCTAAAATATAGAGCGAGTATTCAAGATTTTCTATTTTTTAGGCGGAACTAATAAAACAGATGTTTTTGTTCCTTTAATTACCTCATTGGACACACTTCCGACAAATACTTTGTACAAAGCGCTGTGGTTGATTAATCCCAAAATAATCAAATCTGCATTTACCGAATCAGCTAATTTCAAAATCTGTTTATGAGGCGTTCCCTTTAAAAGATGTGTTTCTGTTAAAATTCCGGCTTCTGAAAACCGGGATTTAAACAAATTTAAAGTCGTCATTTCTTTTTCAAAATCCGTTAAACTTGTTCCGGTTATATATTCAATTGTATTTTCTTCATCAGAAATTTCTTTACTTTTTGCAGTCGTTACATGTACCAAATGTACTTTAGCTTCAAATACAGAAGCGATTTCTATGGCTTTATTTGCAACTAAATCACCTTCTTTGTTAGAATCAATAGGAACTAAAATTGTTTTCATTTAAAAATTGGTTTTATTTTTCAAAAATACTGAAAAAACTAAATATTCCGACCTTTATTTATCAGAAGTAACGTAAAATTAACGATTCGATTCTACTGTCTCTTTTTTCCCTTTTTTTATTCTGCTCTTATCGAAATAATTTTATGTAATTTTGAAACCTAAATTCAAAAAAATGAGTCATAAAATATACGGAGTCGGTCATTGGACTTTAGCAGACGCAATTGCCGTTTTGAACGGAAAAGAAAAAGCAGTTCTTTCTGAACAATCCATCCAACAAATCAATCAATCGGCACAAAATGTTCAGTCGATTATAGATTCCAATATGGTCGTTTATGGAATCAATACCGGATTCGGACCGCTTTGTGATACCCAAATTTCAAAAGAAGAAACTCGAAAATTACAAGAAAATCTCTTAATCAGTCATGCTGTTGGAGTAGGAAATCCCATTGCAAAAGAAATTTCTAAATTAATGCTGATTACAAAAGCACATGCTTTAGCAAAAGGTTTTTCGGGTGTTACCTTGGAAGTGGTCGAGCGTATTTTATTGATGATTGAGAAAGATATTATTCCAGTTGTTCCGGAACAAGGCTCAGTGGGAGCTTCAGGCGATTTAGCTCCACTTTCTCATTTATTTTTACCACTCATCGGCAAAGGAAAAGTATGGGACGGCAATCAAATTATTCCCACTCAAGAAGCTTTTCAAAAACACCAATTAGAACCCATTCATCTTTCTGCCAAAGAGGGGTTAGGACTAATCAACGGAACGCAATTTATACTTTCTCATGCTTTAATCGGATTGAATCATTTTGCTTATTTATTGGATTTAGCTGATGCAATCGGAGCAATGAGTTTAGAAGCTTATTCGGGTGTGAAATCTCCTTTTATGAAAGAATTGCACGAAGTTCGTCCGTATGAAGGAACTCAAAAAGTCGCACACCGAATCCGACGAATTTTAGAAAATTCTGAAATCATTGAAAATAATGATTTTCCAAGAGTTCAAGACCCGTATTCTTTGCGTTGCATACCGCAAGTTCACGGTGCTTCCCGCAATGCGTGGTTGCATTTGCGCGATATGGCAGAAATCGAATTGAACTCCGTAACCGACAATCCCATTGTTTTGAATGGAAAAACTGCCATCAGCGGAGGAAACTTCCACGGACAACCCATGGCAATGGTTTTGGATTATGCTACTTTGGCCGCTGCAGAAATTGGAAATATTTCGGACAGAAGAAGTTATTTGTTATTGGAAGGAAAGCACGGTTTGCCACGATTGTTAACCGCAAGTTCGGGTTTAAATTCCGGATTTATGATTCCGCAATACACTTCGGCTGCTTTGGTTACAGAAAATAAAACACTTTGTTTTCCGGCTTCGGCAGACAGTATCCCGACTTCTTTAGGTCAAGAAGACCATGTTTCAATGGGAAGTATTTCAGGCAGAAAATTCAATCAGGTTTTAAATAATTTAGAGAAAATATTAGCTATTGAATTACTGTATGCTTGTCAGGGGCTCGAGTTCCGACGACCGCTGAAATCCAGTCCGGTTTTGGAAGAAATCTTTGGTTTGGTTCGCTCAAAAGTTGCCAAATTAGAAGACGACCGATTAATCGGTGAGGATATTTTAAGTATCATTCAAATGATTCAATCGTCTAAAATGAAGGAAATCATTGGGGAAATATAGGATTTTAATTCTTCAAAAAATCTTTTGCTTTATTCAGAGCTTTATCCAAACCGGAAACATTTTTTCCTCCGGCTGTTGCAAAAAACGGTTGTCCACCTCCTCCACCTTGGATTTCTTTGGCTAACTCCCGAACAATTTGACCGGCATTCAGTCCTTTTTCAGTAACCAGATTATCTGAAATAGAAACTGTAATCGACGGTTTCCCATCAGCATCAGAGGCTACGACCAACAACACATTTTCCAATTCTTTTCTGAGTGGGAAAGCAATTTGTTTAATAGCATCGGGACTCAAACTTGTTTTTACCGCCAAGAAATTGATTCCGTTACTATTTTGAAACGACTTTTTCCAATTTTCTTTTTCGGACTGAGCTTGTTGTGCAATGAATTTTTCTAATTGTGCTTTTAACTCTTTATTTTCATCCAATAATTTCTGAACCGTTTCGATTGGATCAGCAGGATTTTTTAGTTCTCCTACAATCTGATTGTATTTTGAGAAGGTATCTTTCAACTCTTCGATTGCCGCGAATCCGGTTGTAGCTTCAATTCTCCGAATTCCTGCCGCACTGGAGCTTTCACTTTGAAGTTTGAACATAATCACATCGGCTGTGTTTTGAACATGTGTTCCACCACACAACTCCACTGAGTTTCCAAATTTAATTACCCGAACCACATCGCCGTATTTTTCACCAAATAATGCCATCGCACCTTCTTCCAATGCTTTTTTAAACGGAACCGAACGTTTTTCTTCTAATGGAATCCGTTCAGCAATTCGGGTATTGACTTGTGTAATAACCTGTTTCAATTCATCTTCGGTCATTTTATTGAAGTGTGAAAAATCAAATCGCAAATAATCTGCCCCTACATACGAGCCTTTTTGTTCTACATGTTTTCCCAGAACATTTCGCAATGCTTCGTGTAACAAATGCGTTGCCGTGTGGTTGCGCATAATGTGATTACGTCGTTCTTTATCCACAACTGCATGAAAAGGCAATTCTATATATTTTGGTAATTCTTCCGTAAAATGAACAATTAAGTTATTTTCTTTTTTAGTGTTGATGATAGCAATTTTCTCGAACCGATTTTCGATAAATCCGGTATCGCCAATTTGCCCTCCGCTTTCAGCATAAAATGGAGTTGCCTGGAAAACAAGTTGGTAAAAACTTCCTGTTTTGTTTTCTACTTTCCGATAACGGGTAATTACCACATCTGTTTCCAAATAATCATAACCTATGAATTCTTCGATTTCATCTTCTTTCAAAACTGTCCAGT
>JAVFAE010000190.1:0-3675 GCA_034002605.1 Weeksellaceae bacterium
CAAGCAGGAAAAATGTCGCCCAAAAATCTATTGACTTCTACTCTAACCGATGAATTGAAATTAGCCACCGATTTTCAATCTAAAGTCATCGGAATCTCAATGCAGGATCGAGGTGCCATATTATCGTCCGGTCATTTTTCGGATATAGCGTATTGGATGGTGGACGGAAAATGGATTAGCAGTTCTTTTTATACGGAAAAATTACCCGATTATGTAGAAAAATTTAATCAAGCAGATTATACCCAAACTTATCTGAACCAAGATTGGACAACTTTATATCCACAAAACACTTATTTTCAACACTTAAAAGATGACAATCCATACGAAGGCACTTTTCTCAAAGATGAAAAACCACTTTTTCCTATTCCTTTGAAAAAAATTGCCAAAGAAAAAGGAAAAGACGTCATCAAATCCACTCCTTTTGGAAATACGCTAACTTTAAAATTTGCTAAAGAAGTTTTAACCCAAGAAAATTTAGGAAATAATCCGGCTAAAGTTCCGGATTTCTTAACCATCAGCCTTTCTTCAACTGATTATATCGGGCATCAATTTGCTATTAATTCCATAAAAATAGAAGATACTTACCTTCGATTAGACAAGGATTTAGGTGATTTTTTTGAATTTTTAGACCAGAAAGTAGGAAAAGGAAATTACACTGTTTTCTTGACTGCTGACCACGGTGCAGCACACAATCCACAATTTATTTTAGACGAAGGAGGAAATGCCGGATTCTTTCAACGAAAAGAAATTCTAACTGAATTAAATCAACTTTTACTTTCTGAATTCGGACAAGAAAAATTGGTTTATGCCATTTCAAACAATCAGGTTTTTTTGGATTACCACAAAATAGAAGCACAACAATTGAACGATGAAAAAATTAAGCAAACCACCATTCGTTTTCTGAAAAAACAAGACGGTGTTTTATTTGCAGTTGATATGGAAAAAGCAAGTCAATCTTCTGTTCCTGAACCAATTAAAACTATGATTATAAACGGATATAATTACAAAAGAAGTGGAGATATTCAATTGATTTTAGAACCACAATGGTACAATTCCTATGGTAATCATACCGGAACTACTCACGGTGCTTGGAATCCGTATGATAGTCGAATTCCACTTGTTTTTATGGGTTGGGGAATTAAAAAAGGAAGTTCAAACATCACTGCATTTATGACGGATATTGCGCCTACTTTGGCTGCTTTGCTGCATATTCAGCAACCCAATGGTTGTATTGGAAATCCGATTGTAGAGGTTTTAAATGATTAATTTGAAACAGTATTTCAAATTTCCTAATTTTGCAAAATGATTTCACAAAATAAAACCGTTGCATTTCACACCTTAGGATGTAAATTGAACTTTGCCGAAACTTCTACCATTGCCCGAAATCTAACAAGTAATGGTTATCAGCGGGTTGAATTTGACCAAGCTTCCGATGTGTATGTGATTAACACTTGTTCGGTTACAGCAAATGCGGACAAAGAATGCCGAACTATCGTAAAGAATGCTTTAAAAGCAAATCCAAATGGTTTTGTAGTGGTAATTGGATGTTATGCTCAATTAAAACCGGAAGAAATCGCTGAAATGGAAGGTGTGGATTTGGTTTTGGGTGCGACTGAAAAGTTCAATATCATTGATTATTTGGATGATTTGAACAAACAAAACGATGCCATAATTCATTCCTGCGAAATTGATGATGCTGATTTTTATGTCGGTTCGTATTCTTTTGGAGGAAGAACCCGTGCTTTTTTAAAAGTCCAAGACGGTTGCGATTATAAATGCACTTATTGCACCATTCCTTTAGCACGCGGAATTTCACGTTCTGATACCGTTGAAAATATTCTGAAAAATGCAGATGAAATCGGAAAAAAAGGAATCAAAGAAATTGTATTGACCGGTGTAAATGTGGGGGATTACGGAAAAGGTGAATTTGGCAACAAAAAGCATGAACATACTTTTTTAGAATTAATTCAAAATTTAGACGAAGTGGAATCCATTGAACGCTTCCGAATTTCTTCTATTGAACCAAATTTACTCCGAAATGAAATCATAGAGTTTGTAGCAAAAAGTAAACGTTTTGTGCCTCATTTTCATATTCCACTTCAATCGGGAAGTGATACGATTTTGAAAAAAATGAAACGTCGTTATTTAACTTCTCTGTATGTGGAACGCATCAATAAAATACGGGAATTATTGCCCAATGCCTGTATTGGTGTGGATGTTATTGTTGGGTTTCCGGGTGAAACAGATGAATTATTTACAGAAACTTATAATTTCCTAAATAAATTACCAATTTCTTATTTACATGTTTTTACGTATTCTGAAAGAGACAACACAGAAGCAGCTGAATTCGAAGGAATCGTTCCTAAATCAATCCGAAAAAAACGAAATAAAATGCTACGAATTTTATCTGAAAAAAAACGAATGGCATTTTATCAATCGCAATTGGAGAGTACTCATACCGTACTTTGGGAAGCAGATAATAAACATGGGAAAATGCACGGTTTCACTGAAAATTACGTGAAAATGGAAACTGATTTTAATTCGGATTTAATTAACCAATCTGAAAAGGTAAAATTAATTTCACTGAATACTGCCGGATTAGTTGAAGGTGAAAAACAAACCGAATTTTCTGTTTTTTAATCTTTAAAAATGTTTTTTAAAAGTAAAAAAGACTTATTTCATAAGCTCATAACGGTTTTTCTTCTCTTGATTTTAACCTTGGTTTTGTTTTTTTCATGGACAGAAAAAGCGGTAAATCTCGATTATAAAATAGGTTTAAGTTTTTTGATTGTTGCCATCGGAGGCGGCTTAATTTGGATGTATATTTTTACTTTTTATACTTTGACGGAAAAAGAAATTCAATGTACTACCGGTCCGTTCAAAAAAAACATATCAATTGAATCCATTCAAAAATTAGAAATCACAAAAAACTATAATTTACAAAATTCATATTGGGCAACGGCTACAAAAGGAATTCTTATTTACTACAATCAATCGAATACAATTTATATCAGTCCGGAATTTGATCAAAATTTTATAAAAAATTTAGTGAAAATAAATCCGGATATTCAAATAAGCTAAGCTCATCGGGATTGCTTAACTTTGTAAAATGAGTCGGATGTTATGAAAATTTATCAAATCAGCGGTTTGGGTGCCAATGAAAAAGCTTTTAAGAACTTACGATTAAATCCTGATTTTGAACTTGTTTACATTCCTTGGTTACAACCAGAAAAGGAAGAAAGTTTACAACATTATACCGAACGAATGCTCGAAAAGATTAATTTGAACGAAGATTTTTTATTAATGGGACTTTCTTTTGGCGGAATCATTGTCAAGGAAATGAATCGTTTTGTTCACCCTCAATTTAACTTTCTGATTTCCACCATTAAAGATCGTTCTGAAATGCCAAATTATATGCGTTTTTCTTCGCATACCAATATTCATAAAGCAATCCCTCCTGCTTTTTTAACATCGGATAGTTTCTTGTCTTATTCTGTTATACGAAAGATTTACAGTACTCGATTGATGGATTTAAAAGAGATTTTTGAATTTCGGAATCATTACTATTTAAAATGGGCGATGAATCAAATCGTTAATTGGAGAAATGATATTCTCTTGCCGGATTTCGTTCATTATCATGGCAATAAAGATATTGTTTTTCCTTATTCAAATTTA
>JAVFAE010000191.1:0-3627 GCA_034002605.1 Weeksellaceae bacterium
AAATTATTTTGAAACTAGTTTAAAGGAAAATAGATTTGAAGATGCTGCTGCTTATTTGATGAGCTATGGAGAGGCTTCAAAATTCACTCAGCTATATGATAGTGTATATACGAGTACAGTTTTGGATTTTTATGAAAAAAATGAAGATAAAATCTCTGGGGAAGCCAAAACTAATTTGTGTTATTATTTAGGTATTCAATTTTTTAATTTAGGTAAATTAGATAAAAGCTCTTACTGGCATAAAAAAAGTTTAGAATTCAAGTCTGAATCTAATAGTCACAAACAAATACAAGGATTTGCAAGTTTTGCGATTGCTCAAAACTATTTAAGACAAAGGGATTTAGATGATACGGAGAAATATTTGGTTAAGGCTCTGAGAATTTTTGAAGAAGTCGGAGATTTACGAAATCAAGGAACAGTTTATCTTTTAATGCACAGTTTGTATGTTCGAAACAGAGCTTATGGCAAGGCAGAAGAAATTTTACAAAAAGCAATTGAAGTTTTCAAAAAAGAAGAAAACGAATTTTTAGCTTTTTCATCACGAATTAGTTATGTACACTTTCATATAGAGCAAGGAGATACCATAAAAACCATTGAAAAAATTGATAGTTTGGCAAAGTATGCAAAAATTTATACCACTCTGCCGGAATATCATATTGGTATGTTGAATCAATTTTTGACATTTAAATTCATTGCTCAGAATAATCAAGACAGCGCAACTTATTATTTAAATAAAGCAAAGGAAATCTCAGAGCGTTTAGGAAGCCAGGATTTAAATATGCGAACATTTTTTCAGGAAATTTTATATTCAAATAAATTTGGAACACCACTTGAAAATCCGGAAGAAGTAGAGCGTTTTTATGAAGAAATGGCACAGGATGAAGAGCCAAATCTTCAGTTTATGTACCAAATGGCATTTGCACTTTATGATTTTCATCAAAAAAATGGAAATTATAAAAAAGCGAATGAATACAGTATGTTTCTGATTGAAGACACAAATAAACAATCTGCAGACCGTTTGAAAAACCAGCTTTTTGAATTAGAACAAAAATTTGAAACAGAACGAAAAGAAAAAACAATTCTGATTCAGGATAAAAAATTAGCAGAACAAAACCGAATAATTATCTCATTGATTGTTGCTTCTGCATTTATTGTATTGATTTTCATTATTTTATTTGTTTGGTCTAAAAATAAAAGTATTATAAAAGAAAAGAAATTAACCGAAAATTTCGCTTCACAATTATTACAAAAAACCGAGAATGAACGCAAAAGAATTGCTTCGGATTTGCATGATAGCGTGAGCAATGAATTGGTTAATCTTCGTCATGCCATTGAAAGTGGTAACAGCCGATTAAAAAATAAAATTGATTTTATTTTGGAAGAAGTCCGGAATATCAGCCGGAATATCAGCCCGACTTTATTTGATAAAATCGGCTTAAAATCAAGTGTAGAGCAATTAATTGAACGAGTTCAAAACCAACATAATTTCTTCATCAGTTCAGAAATTAACTATAAAGGTGGTTTGAATAACGACAAAGAATTGCAATTATACAGAATTATTCAGGAAGCCATCACCAATATTTTAAAACACGCTAATGCGGTAGCAGGAAAAGTTTCTATTTTGGAAGATGAAAAATCAGTTACTGTAGAAATTAAAGATAATGGAAAAGGCTTTGATGTAGCAAAAATGCTTGAAAAAGGAAATTGTTTTGGATTGTTAAATATCACGGAACGAGCTAAATATTTAAATGGAACCGTGAATTTTCATTCAGACTCAAAAGGAACTCTTATTAAAATTGTAATAGTAAAATGAAAACGTATGCATTTTATAATAGCAGATGATCATCCACTTTCTCTTTTGGGAACTCAGGTTCTTGTAGAAAGTTTAGGTTACGTGGTATTGGAAACCAATAAAAACGGTTTAGAAGCATGGAATTCCATCAAAAGGTTAAAACCGGATTTTGTGATTCTTGATATTTCTATGCCGGAAATAGATGGATTAGAAATCGCTGAAAAAATCAGAATTCACCAATTTCCGACTAAAATAATTTTATTGACTTCGCACAACGAAAAAAGTATTTTTAATAAAGCAAAAGAATTAAAAGTCAATGCTTATTTGTTAAAACAATATGCTTTGGATGAATTGAGTAATTGTATTAAACATTTGTTGACAAATGAAACTTACATCAGCCAGAAAATTAAATTTGATTTAAAAGAAGATTTAAATTACCAAAAAGGCGAAGTAATGAACCAATTGACTTTTTCAGAAAAGAAAGTTTTTGAACTTATCATCGAACAAAAAACAACCAAAGAAATAGCCGAACTTTTATTTTTATCCGAAAAAACCATTGAAGCCCATCGCTCCGGAATTATTCGGAAATTAGGATTAGAACCCGGAAAAAACACTTTGTTGAAGTTTGCTACTCAATTTCAGTCGAATAATTAGAAAATCATGAAATAAACTACTGAATTTTCATCATTTTTTTCAATTGAAAAGCTTCTACGATTTCTTCCATCGGATAATCAAACCAATCTGTTTGTTTCTTGATTTTTAAGTCTTTATCCAATTCCAAATAAATCACAAAACGATTTCCATTCACCGGATTTCCATTATAGGTATAAGGCAAAGTCGTTCCTCGTGCCACAATGGTAGAGTCATTAGTCAGAATTTGAGATATTTCGATGGTTTTGTTGGTTTCAAACTTAAAATTGGAATTTTGCCAACCATAAAACTGGTCAAATAAAAATTTCGGATCATTAATTTCGGATTGAAAAGCAATGTTCTCATAAGTAAAATCTTCTGCATAAAAAGAAAGCATTTTTTGGGTTTCTTTTCGTGCTGAAAATGTTTCAAAATAGCGTTCAGCAAGCTTCTGTGTTTGGCTTTCTTTTATAGGATTGCAGGAAATCAAAATCAATCCGGCAAATAATACAATTAATTTTTTCATTTCTTTGAAATTCGTTTTAAAAGTTGTTCAGGTTCTATATAAGTCAGGCTGTCAGTGAGTGCAACCCAAGTGTCATTATCTGAAATTCCATAAAATTTAATTTCAATTTTCCCTTTTTCCGGAATTAATTCAATGGTATTTCCATCGTCCACTTTTGCCCATTTGCCACTTATTTCTTTTCCATTTTCGGTCAAATTGAATTTTTCATCGTTAATGGTTAATTCGACTTTTTTATTTTTAATTGTACCTTCAAATTTTCCTTTATATTGGATTTCTTCAATTGTATTAAGCGAAGTAGCTTCCAAATTAGTAATTTCTTCTTCTGATAAATCATCTTCGTGTTGATTATTTTTAGAACCACACGAAAAAAGTAAAAAAGCAGAGAGAAAAGGAATTATAATTTTTTTCATTATTTTTTAATTTAATTTTCTAAACGATAGAAATTGAGATTTATTTTTTCACAAAATTTTGAATATCTTCTTTTGATACCGGATTTCCACCTAAAATTAACATTCTTTCGACTACATTTCGTAACTCCCGAATATTTCCGGTCCAATCGTAATTTTTAAGAAGTTCAATTGCTTCTTTTGAAAATTCCTTGGACGGCATTCCTGAATTTTCAGCAATTTGTATTGAAAAATGTTGAACCAAATGTGGAATATCTTCTTTTCTGTCGTTC
>JAVFAE010000192.1:0-3624 GCA_034002605.1 Weeksellaceae bacterium
CTTTGGGATTAATGTCCAAAATAAGGTTAAAACAGTTTTTTATTGAATTTTTCAATTGTAATTCTGTTAGTAAAGTTTTTTGAAATTGAGAAGCCGGTACTTTGTGACAATTTGCCACAATTAAATCCATTTCTTTAATTTTGTAAACCATTGAAGTTCCGAAAGTAAGCAAAAAAATATCGGTTTTTTGAATAAAATCATTAGCTACTTCCAATTGAGAATTAATAGCATTCAAAGTTTCATTTAAACTAATTCGGTTAAACGAAGTATGATGATCCCAACTAAAATGTAATTCTCCAAATTTAAAAATTTCATCTTCTGTATAATAGGTCAACGAAAGAATTCTTGCTAAAGCTGTTTCAATCGCTAACGGATGAAATAAAGTTCCAAAAGGATTTCGATGAATTCTGAATTTTGAGGTTTCTAATTTCTCTCCAATCGAATCAATAAAACACGAACCAAAACCCATAATATTATGATTATGAGTGATTTTATACAAACTTTCGTGTAGCGGTATTTCAGTTCTGAACTGCATTAAATTTGTCTGTTAATTAATGAATAAGCTAAATTTCTTAGAACATTTTTCTTTTCATCAGATGCTTCGATTTCATTTAAATTTTTCTGTGCTTTTTCTGTAAAAAACTCAATTAATCGCATACTGGATTCGTTGATTTTCAATTTTTTAAAGATTTCAATTACTGCATCTACTTTTTTGGAATCATTAGTTTTGAGTTGGTACCAATGATTAAGCTCTTTCAAACTGTTTTCATCTGCTGTTTCCAATGCCTGAATGTAAAGAATGGTTTTTTTGTTTTCATAAATATCTCCGGCATGAATTTTTCCAAAACCTTGTTCACCAAAAACATCTAAATAATCATCTTTTAACTGAAATGCAATCCCTAAATTCAATCCGAATTCATATAATTTTTTTTGTTCTTTTTCTGAGGCTCCGGCAATGATTGCCCCAATTTGAAAAGCTGCACCCACCAAAACGGAAGTTTTGAGTCGAATCATTTCAATATAATCCTCGTAACTTACTTTTTTCTGATTTTCAAAATTCATGTCCATTTGCTGACCTTCACAAAGTTCAGCGGCTGTTTGGGTGAAAAGCTGAACGACTGCTTTGTATTTATCAGGCGATAAATCTTCAAACATTTTATAAGATTCAATCAGCAATGCATCGCCGGATAAAATTCCGGTATTAATTCCATATTTTAAATGAACAGTTTGTTTGCTGCGTCGAAGTGGTGCTTCGTCCATAATATCATCGTGCATTAAAGTGAAATTATGGAAATATTCGATGGCTAAAGCCGGTTTTATTGCTTCTTCCACATTTCCGTCGAATACATAATTTCCCAATAAAGTAACGAGCGGACGAAGATGTTTTCCGCCTAAATTCAAAATATAATCACAAGGTTCGTACAATTCTTTAGGTGTTCTGTGATTAAAATTATGAGTTTGAAGTGCTTTTTCTACGATTTGTTTGTATTGTTCTAATATATCCATTCATCAAAATTGAAATGACAAAGATAAGATTCCTTCACACGGATGGCAATTTTTGACCGGACTAAATTTTGGTAAAAAAGAGTTCAATTCATTAAAAAAACAGCAAGTCTATAAGCCGGATTCTGTATTCGCTGTGGCGAATCTTTGTCATTTATCTGGTTATGCTGTTACCAACATAATCTATCTGCCTACCCCGCGACATCGGGCGAGTTACCCTACTCAATCGCTATACATGGCATTGCACCGCATAGAGTTTACCTGATTTCACTACAGCCGAACTGTACTTGCTTTCTGTTGCACTGGTCCTTTCCGTCTGGGACGGACGACGGGCGTTACCCGCTATGCTACTCTGTGGTGTCCGGACTTTCCTCCTTTCGTTTTTAAACGAAAAGCGACAAAGCGACTTGCTGATTGCAAAAGTAAAAAAAATAGGGTTATTACTTTCTTTTTGCTGTTAATTTGTAACTCACGAAAGTTAAAATGAGCGTAATACTACTTCGGAATGTCATGGCTTTTACTGTTTTTTCTTCGTAAATCCCTCCATTGTTAATATAAATTCCAAGTGAAATAAAACTCAAAATCAATAAGATGGAAGCAAAAAGTAATAAATAACTTGCCGATTTTTTATTTTTAAAAAGTAAGTAAGAAGTCAATAAGTACAAAAAACCACAAATTAAATTTGCATAAACTATAAACGGAACATAGTTTCCCTCTAATTCCCGTATGCCAAACCAATCAAAAATAATGGAAGTAGTCATGAATAGGGAAACAGCTCCAAAAAGAAGTAAAAACAAACAAATACTGTATTGTATAAATTTCATTATCGTAAATATTTAGTAATTCCCTTGTATTGAACCGGAAAAGTATGTCAAAATTATGAAAATAAAAGATAAATTGCTATTTTATTTCTAAGCTAATCCGTAATGAATAATACCAAACAAAATAAGAGGAAACAAAGAAGCGGATTCAACCCAAAAAGAATAAAAGAAATCTGATTTTTTATCAGTGGTTTTTAACACTAAAAATAAGGAAAATACTAAAGAAATCCACCAGGTTAAAACGATTTGAGAGAATGTTTTGAATTCAAAATAAAAAAATAATCCACTTAAAATCAGACAAATAATCGCCAACAGTTTTGCTTTTTTTAAGCCGATTAACTGCGGAATGGTTTTTAATTCACTTTCATCGGTCTGAGAATCGCGAATATCAAACGGAATACAAATACCTGCAACAAACAAAAAAACTGAAACTAACAAATTAGGATAATACACTATTTCATGGTGCACAATTAATAATAAACCAACTGAACTTCCTGTCCAAACAAAAGCAATTAGAAATAATTTCAAAAACGGAATTCCTCGTAAACCTAAGCTCTCAAAGGGAAGTGAATAACAAAAACTTATGAATCCGAGAACGGACAAATAAAGAAAAGTTTTGAGTTCAAAACCACGAAGAAACAAGAAAATTAAGGTTAAAATCAGTCCGAAATAGGTTAAAAAAACTTGTAATTTTTGATTTTCAGGAATTTTCCAATATTGTTTAATTTCTTTTACACGAGTGAAGTTATACACACTTAAAGTACCGAAAAAAGCAATTCCCAATACATAAAAATTAATTTCGTACAAACTAAGTTGAAAAAATGCAAGTAAAGCAGTAAAACAAAATGCTACCCAAATATTGGTCTCAATTAAATACTTTTGAATGAAATTTTTCATCCGAACAAATATAAATTATAATTCTTTTTTTTGAATCAATCTGAGTTTAAATCTTTATTATAAATTTTAATTTGACTGTTTTATTTATTATTAATTGCTATTAATCAGATAATTGATTAGTTTAGTTAAACTAACAGTTTAATATTTATATTTTTATCTTTTTTCTTTTGATTTTTCTTTTGATTTTTCTTTAATCTGACTATTTCACTGTAATTTTGCAGAACAATTTATTTCAACTATGCGACTGTATTTTTGTTTTATTTTGAGTTTTGTGTTTTTTCAGGCTTGTACAAAACAACAAACGGTTGCTATTCATTCAAATTCTGTCAATATGAATTCAAATTTTGAGAAAATCACTTTTGGTGGTGGATGTTTTTGGTGTGTAGAAGCAGTTTTCGACCAG
>JAVFAE010000193.1:0-3620 GCA_034002605.1 Weeksellaceae bacterium
AATAGCTGAACAATACGCCAAATAAAAAGAAAAAACTGAATGCAAAGACGGTTCAGTTGGCGTTTTTTTTTTCATTGAGATTCAATCCTGGCTTTAGAAATCGACAAATTTCCCAAACTACATAAGGAATGGCTAAAATTAAACCACAAATTAAAATGGCATAAATCTGGGAAATTATTTGTCCGGAAGGCACTAAATTTTTCAGTTCATTAGCATAATTAAATTCATTGGGATAAATTGGATTCATTCCTACAAATTCGGCAAAAGAATTTAAGGCTTTATAAGTAGCAAACTCGGAATGTAAAGGAGCCATAATAAAATGACTGCTTATATAACCCCAAAATATGGCACAAAGAACCGCTCCTCCCAAAATCCCAATAAAAGAACGAATAATATGACTTCTTAATTCAAAAATATGTCCTAAAAAAGACATTTCTTTTTCTTTGTTTTCTTCCATTAAATTTCGATTCCTTGTTTAATAAGCGTGTGCAAGTCTAAAATCCCAAAATAATTTCCATCTCGATCTAACACCACTAATTGTCCAATATCATAATCTCTTAATTTATGAAAAGCATCCACTGCCTTTTCATTTTTATATATCATTTTCGGATTAGGCGTAAACATCTCATTTGCTGTTAAATTCTGTAATCTTCCTTTGTGTTTTTGAAATAATCTCCTCAAGTCTCCATCGGTTATTACTCCTAAGATTTTATCATTTTCATCCATCACCACCGTAATCCCGTTTCGTCCGGAAGTTAAAGAATCAATAACCTCATAAATAGTAGAATTAGCTTTCACAAAAGGACGTTGGAAAGTATCCATAACATCTTCTACACTCCACAAAAGTCGTTTTCCCAAAGCCCCTCCCGGATGAAATTTCGCAAAATCATCTCCATTAAAATTCCGCATTTGCATCAATGCTATCGCCAAAGCATCGCCCATCACTAATTGAGCGGTTGTGCTGGAAGTTGGAGCTAAATTATTAGGACAAGCTTCTTTTGAAATGGTAATATCCAAAACAACATCAGAATATTTTGCCAAATCCGACTGACTATTTCCTGTAATCCCAATTAAAGCCGATGCTGTTTTCTTTAAAATTGGAGCTAAATCTTTTATTTCTTGACTATTTCCACTTTTAGAAATACAAATTACCACATCTTCTTCCGCCACCAATCCTAAATCACCATGAATGGCTTCTGCCGCATGTAGAAACTGGCTTTTTGTTCCGGTTGAATTAAAAGTCGCGACAATTTTAGTTGCAATATGTGCACTTTTGCCAATTCCTGCTACGACTACTTTTCCTTTTGTGGAATAGAGTAATTGAACTGCTTTTGCAAAATTATCATCTAAACTTTGAGCAATCTGCGAAAGTTCAGTAATTTCGTCCTGAAAAACGCCTTTTGCTATTTTTATTAAGTCTTGATTTTTCAAATTCAAATTTTTTTTGTGTGTAATATAATATATTTTTGTACTTTTAGGTTTTCCTAAACTAAAAACAAATCAGTTTTCTTGAATGAGAATTGAATTGTCAAATATATGAACTTTGAAAAGTAGAAAAAATTTAAAAACAGTCTTTTTGTTAAGATGAGTAATTCTGATAAACTAACTTCCAGCCTGAAAAAGTATTTTGGGTTTACCCAATTTAAAGGAGAGCAGGAAGCCATTATTCAAAGTCTTCTAAATGGAGAAGACGTTTTCGTACTGATGCCGACCGGTGGAGGTAAATCTTTGTGTTACCAATTACCTGCCCTGATTTCAGAAGGAGTCGCAATCATTGTATCGCCATTGATTGCTTTAATGAAGAATCAAGTAGATGCGCTTCGCGGTGTTTCAACCGACGAAGATGTAGCCCACGTTTTAAATTCATCATTAAATAAAACACAAACCCGTAAAGTCATGGACGATATTCGGCGAGGCGTAACCAAAATGCTTTATGTCGCTCCGGAATCTTTGACAAAAGATGAATATATTGACTTCTTTAAAACTGTAAAAATATCTTTTTTCGCTATTGATGAGGCACATTGTATCTCCGAATGGGGACACGATTTTCGTCCGGAATATCGAAATCTTAAAAATATTATTAATAAAATCGGGACAGCTCCGGTAATTGCTCTTACCGCAACAGCAACACCAAAAGTTCAGGAAGATATTCAGAAAACTTTGGGTATGCAAAACTCAAAAGTGTATAAAGCCTCTTTCAATCGTCCTAATCTATTTTATGAAGTTCGTCCTAAAATTAATCAGGACAAAGAAATCATACGATTTATTGCTCAACACAAAGGAAAATCCGGTGTAATTTATTGTTTGAGTCGTAAGAAAGTAGAAGAATTTTCACAATTACTTCAGGTAAACGGTATAAAAGCAATTCCTTATCACGCCGGATTGGATACTAAAACACGAGGCAAACACCAAGATATGTTTTTAATGGAGGAAGCGGATATTGTAGTTGCTACAATTGCTTTTGGAATGGGGATTGATAAGCCGGACGTTCGTTTTGTTATTCATTATGATATGCCCAAAAGTCTGGAAAGTTATTATCAGGAAACCGGTCGAGCCGGTCGTGATGGTGGAGAAGGACATTGCTTAGCATTTTATGATTACAAAGACATTGAAAAATTAGAAAAGTTTTTAGCCGGAAAACCGGTAGCCGAAAGGGAAGTTGGGCTACAGCTTTTAGGTGAAATCGTTGCCTATTCCGAAACATCCATGTCACGCAGAAAATTTCTTTTGCATTATTTTGGAGAAGAATTTGACGAAATAAACGGCCCGGGAGCAAATATGGATGACAATATGCAAAATCCCAAGAAGATGGTCGATGCTCGGGAAGATGCTCATTTGGTGTTGAAAATCGTAAAAAAAACAAAAGAATTTTTGAAAATGAACGATTTGGTCAATGTCATCGTTGGCAAGGAAAGTTCAATTACAAAATCTTATAATTTAAATTCTGAAGGTTTTTTTGGAGAAGGAAACCATAAAGAAGATTTTTATTGGAAGAGCGTAATCCGACAATTAATTGTCCGAGATTATTTGAAAAAGGAAATTGAAACCTATGGTGTATTAAAATTATCACCAAAAGGCACTGATTTCATTGAAAATCCAGAAGAATTTTTAATTGTTGAAGATGTTGATTTCAAACGGCTTCTGACTGAATCGGCTTCAGAACCAATACAGTCAGCTCCTACAGCATTTGATGATGTTTTATTGAAACATTTAAAAGATTTACGGAAAAAGATTGCAAAACAACATAATATACCGCCTTTTGCTGTTTTCCAAGACCCAAGTTTGGACGATATGACTTTGCAATATCCTATTACCTTAAAAGAATTGACTTATGTTTTTGGTGTAGGAGAAGGAAAAGCCAATAAATTCGGAAAGCCATTTGTGGATTTCATTGCACGCTATGTAGAAGAAAATGATATTATCCGTCCGGAAGAAATGATTATCAAAGGGGTTGCCGATAAATCAAATCATAAAGTTTACATCATTCAAAGTGTAGATAGGAAATTAAATCTGGACGATATGGCAGAAGGGAAGGGATTAAGCATGGAAGTACTTCTTTCCGAAATGGAAAGCATTGTTTTTCTGGGAACTAAATTGAATTTTTCCTATTATTTTGATGT
>JAVFAE010000194.1:0-3594 GCA_034002605.1 Weeksellaceae bacterium
TCATTTCTGTTTTCCTTTGTTTGCAACTGATTATTATCAGTCCTAAAATTAATATCCAAAGTAGTTTTTTTTTCATTTATCAATGTTTAACTGTTATGCTGGTATCTTTCACAATGCCCGCTAACGCCTGCAGCTTGGCAGAGTAGCGGGATTTTGAAATACTACCCAGTCAAAGTTGCAACAAATTTAATTTAAAGTTACTAAACGTCCAAATTTGCTCCAAAACCCGCTATTATGCCAAGGTGCTGTTATGGCTCGTAATTTATTCATTGTCACAAAGTTTGTCTATTAATTTCATTGATTCTTTGAGTTCTTGTTCTGTGGCTTTCATATAATCATTATAACTCCAAAACAATTCAAGCTTTTCAGCAATACAATTGCAATAATCATCCCCACTTGTTTTGTTTTCCTTCAATTTGTCATTAATACACTTGCTTAAAAAGGTCTTTTTTTGTTCCTCCGTCCAAGGTAACAGATTTCTATTTTTATTTATAAAATTTGTCGTTTTCGAATCAATGTGTCCATTTTTGAAATAGTGAGTACTTTGAGTTATTACATTAAGATTATAAATTCCGTTTTCCATTAATTCGCCTGATTTATAGTATTTTTTATAATCTCCATGTCTCAATCCGTTTTTATAACTCCCCTCACTTGATTTAACTCCGTTTGTATAATAGTATGTCCAATTTCCAATTTCTTTATCATTGAGTGTTTTCCCAGTTTTCCACAACTGCCCATTTGGGTGATAATACTTTGCATTTCCTTCACCATTTTTATACACGCATAGTGATTTAAGTTTACCATTTTCATAATAATCGGTTAATGTGCCAACTAGCTGCCCATTGTCATAGGTTGCCTGTTGCCATAATTGTCCATTAGGATACCAAAATTTACTTTCTCCATGAAATTGGTCATTTCTATAATTGATTTCATATTTCAACTGGCCATTCTCATAAAAGTATTTAGATATGCCATTTTTTTGATTTTCTAATATTGGGTAAATAAAATTTGTATCACCAGATTCATAAAATCCAATTAGTTTAATATCAGTCGTGTCTTTTGGATTGACATATTCAATTAGAACCTTAACCTTACCATTTGTGTATGTTTCAAGCAACTTTATCTCTTTATCTTGACAAGATAAATTTACAATTGACATTAAAAATACGAAAAATAGGATCTGGTACTTTATCATTTTGCTTTTTTTTTATTATGAGCCATAACGGCTACAGCTATGTTTTGTGCGGGCTTGGTTGTTATTTACTTTTCAAATATACACTAAATTTCCGAAATTGCGACTCACGTCCAGTTTCGCACCCAAGCCCCGCATGAAATATAGGTGCTGTTATAAGCTGGCCATTCAAATGCGGACTGGTTTAGCGGTTCCGTATTTAATTTTCAAAGTTGCGAAACTCAAGTTTTGATCCCACCAAAAAATTAACGAATCTATGCCTCAGCACAATTTTAGTCCGAAGCTGAAGCAACAGTTGATTAAAATTAATCAAATTAAATGTCCGCTGAGATTACAAATTCTTAAATTATTTTTTGGTCGTTTTCGCAACCAATGGTCAAATTACCATTGATTTTCTTGGCTTGCTTATAACGGCTGCAGCTATGTGGCGTGCGGGTTTTCAATGCTCTGAATTTTCAGTTACACATGATTTTTCAGTTTAGTAATCTCAGTCAGAGTTGCTTCAAAACCCCGCATGACATATAGGTGCTGTTAGGCTCTGGCATTTCTTAGACATTTTCTTTCTTTACCTTCTTTGAAATTCTTCGTTTAATACTTTGTTTCTTTTCAGCCTTTCTCTTCTTGATAAAATCGCTGATTTCTTTTTTTTCTTTTTCTGTCAAAGGGGTGCTTTCAATAATAAAATCGACACCTTCTGGTTCTTTTATTAAGCCCATATTATTAATTTTTAAAATATTTTTCCACTAAAATTCTAGCTGCATTGGTTTCAATAATCATCCTCTGATTTTTAAAATGATAGGCTCCCAATGCTTTTTCATAATGTTCAATAAGTTTCGATTTTGCGGTGAAAGCAACATATCCGTCGAACCCTTTCTGAAATGAAATTTTACAAGCATATGCTACCAAATTACCAGCAACTCCTTCGTAGATTTTGGATTTGCCAACATTAAATGGCGCACTTTCCAGCAAATTCATAAAAACATGATTTTGTTCAATAGAAATACTTAATAGACCTTGAATAATGTTGCTGTTATTTATAATGCAAAGTTTATAAACCTCTTTTTCAATGTTATCATATTCAGCCTTCCAATTGAAATTCCACCCTCTTTTCTTTGTGACTAACTTTAAATCCTGTTTATTTAAACGAATAATTTCTGTCTGGAAACTATCTCCTGAAATTTTGTTTAGTATTGAGTTTGTTAGACTGTCAATAATAAAGTCCTGTTCAATATGTTTTTTTTGATCTTCCATACTACAAAGTTACAAAATTTTCAGCAATTTTTCACCTTTTTAAACTAAAAAGTATGATTGATGGTTTCCCTTTTATGCTTGAGCCTAACGGTTGCAGCTATGTGGAGTGCGGCAGAGAAAGTAATGTCCCTGTCATACTCGTAATGAGCCAAGCCGTTGTGTGTTTTTTATTTTAGTTAAATTTCAATCGTAAAGATAATTCTTTTTCACAAATCTAAATCGGCTTGGCGGGTTTTAGTAGGAGTAATGCTATTCCAAGTTTCCACACTCGCCGCATTACACATAGGTGCTGTTAGCGGCTGTAATTTTTTGTTAGAAATGATAGTTTAATGAAAAAGCTCCAATACTATTAAATGAATTGGAAAAAATATTATCTTCTATATTTTCGAACCCATCGTCAAGTGTTAAATTTACTCGATCAATATTTCTCTTACTCCATTGAAAATCGCAGTTTGATTCTAATGAAATTGAGAGTGATTCAGAAAGGATAAATTCTATACCAATTGTTGGTCTTACTCCAACATTAAATGAATTTATATAAGTTTTATAATTGGAACCACTATACCAATCTAAAAAGTTGCCATCGCTGTAAGAATTCGATATAAAAACATCTAAAGCAAATAACGGTTTAAAAAAACGCTTAATAATAATTCCTTTCTCAATCCCCACTCTTAGCAATGTTTCCCGCTTATATCCATCAAAATAAAAATAGCAATTCCCCTGATTTGAGTCATAGATGGTTTGAGTGTGTTCTATTCCTACACGAAGAGAGAATTTCTCAAGGTTGTATTTTGCGATTATTCCGGGGAAAAAATTTGGAATGAAATTGGTTTGTAGGGTTGGTCTCCAATTGTTTTCACTTACTAATATCGTCCCCAAAGTCCATTTATTAAATTCCTTATTTTCAGGATGTGTTTGTCCAAATAAGAAGACGTTAATAAATAAAAAAAATGAGATGAAATACGTTTTTAGTTTAATCATTGCTGTAAATTTTAGGTTATACGATGTGTTTTTATTATTGCCGCTAACGGTTGCAGCTATGTGGAGTGCGGCAGAGAAAGTAATGTCCCTGTCATACTCGTAATGAGCCAAGCCGTTGTGTGTTTTTTATTTTAGTTAAATTTCAATCGTAAAGATAATTCTTTTTCACA
>JAVFAE010000195.1:0-3548 GCA_034002605.1 Weeksellaceae bacterium
ATTAATTTTAGTATATTTGACTATAAAATTCAAACAGATGAAGCGTATTCTTTTCACTTTTAGCTTAATTGCAACTTTAATGAGTTGTAAAGAAGAAACGGAAACTCCAAAGGTTATCTATGAAGAAGGAAAAACCAAGGTAGAAGCACAAGCTAAAGATACGTCGTCTATCAAAGTAGCCGATTTGCCAATTTTAATGGAAGGAACCAAATATTTGATTCATCCTGTTGGTGATGTTCGTGTGTATGACTCGAATAGTAAGGTATATGGAAGCAGTAAAACCAATCAGGTGAGTTATGCGATTTCCAATTATAACCGATTTGAAATTACAGGTTACCTTGATAATTTGAATTTTCAACACATTGATTCTACGAATGTAAAACCATTAACCGATAAGAAAATTCAAATCCAAACCGCAACATTCTTAGACGGAATTGCCGCTAAAACAAAAAAGCAAATTATCGTTTATACATTAGTAGATTCCGATACTAATAAAGATGGAAAAATCAATCAAAATGACATTCGTTCGTTGTATTTAAGTACCATCAGTGGTGACAAATTCACTAAACTTTCAGAAGAATTTCAAGAGTTAATCGATTGGAATATTATTGAAGCTCAAAACCGTTTGTACTTCAGATGTATCGAAGATATTAATAAAAATGGTGCTTTTGATAAAAATGATAAAGTACATTATCACTTTGTAAACTTGTTAGCAGACGAGTGGAAAGTGGAAGCTTATACTCCGAATTAATCAAAATATCATCCCTACGGGATTTTAGTTTCTATTGGGTATTCGAGTGTTACCAATATTCCATACCTAACTGCATTTTAAAAGTTTAAAGTTTTTGTGTTTATATAAAGTTCCGTAGGAACGAAATTTTGGTAAAAGCAATCCTAAGTATGAACAGAAGTCCCGTAGGGACGATATTTTTTTAAAAAAATCAGCTTGAATCAGCGTTTCGCCTAGACGAATTCGTTTTACCCGCGTTCTAACTCTAAATCAAAATATCACTCTCTAAATCCGATTTTTCGATTTCAAAATCAAACCCCAATTTAGAAACCAATTCAATTACTAGTTTTTTATACCAGTTTTCACTTTTAGGGTGAATGTAGATTTTTTCGATTAATTGATTCAAATTAACATCAACCTTTAAACCGTTATCGATTTTCATTCCATTAGCCGAAACGTCAGAAATAATCCGAATTTCTCTTTCATATTGAAAACTTTTACGTTTAAACAAAAATGGAAAAAACGTATCTTCAAAAGGAATAAATTCTTTTTTGTAATCGATGTAATTTACGGCGCCAATATATTGTTCGGTTTGTCTTTCAGGTTGTAAGGCTTCTTTAAGTCTGCCAATGGTAGTTTGAATGGCTAAACCTTCTGTATTTTGAGTAAATATCTGCCACATCGCAAACGATTCGTATTCATTAATGTGCCAGCTACTAATCACTACTTTTTCTCGATGCGATTTATAGTAATCCAAAAACTTCGGATTGTTAGCGGCAATTTTTTTAATTTCTTCAAATGTAGGTTCAGAAAAAGTCCCTTCATATTGGTCTTCAAACTTATCCGAACGCGACATAAACAACTGTTGCGACAACAACATTTCTAAAAACTTAGACAAGTCCAAATACTTCCAAACAATAGTATCATTGTCATCGGGTAAAGTTATATTTGGATGGTTTACATACATTTTTCAAGTGCAATTACAAGTTCAAAAATCAAATTCAATATCAAATTTAGGAACACGGATTTTAAGAAATTTATATAATCAAAAAAAAACTTAAATGAGATTATTTTGTTTTGATAAACTCCTAACTTCCATCTCCCAACTCCTAACTTTTATTCGAAACTCTGCATCATGACTAACTTCGAATACGTTCCATTTAAAGCTAATAATTCGTCGTGTGTTCCTTGTTCAACGATTTCGCCTTTGTGCATCACTACAATTTTATCCGCTTTTTGAATAGTTGATAATCGGTGGGCAATTACAATTGATGTTCGGTTTTGCATCATATTTTCTAATGCCACTTGAACAAATTTTTCGCTTTCGGTATCTAAAGCAGAAGTAGCTTCGTCTAAAATCATAATCGGTGGATTTTTCAAAACGGCTCTTGCAATCGATAAGCGTTGTTTTTGTCCGCCTGATAGTTTTCCACCAGCATCACCGATGTTAGTTTCAATTCCGTTAGGTAAATCTTTTACGAATTCGTATGCATTAGCTATTTTTAAAGCAGCAATAATATCTTCATCGGTTACATCTTCTTTACCTAAACGAATATTGTTTTTTATGGTATCATTAAATAAAATCGAATCCTGAGTGACCAATCCCATTAAATCACGAAGCGATTTTAATGTCATGTCCTTAATGTCGATTCCATCAATTTTCACTGTTCCGTCTTGTACATCATAAAAACGAGTCAATAAATTCGCAATCGTACTTTTTCCAGAACCTGATTGCCCAACTAGAGCTATTGTTTTTCCTTTCGGAATTTCTAGTGAGAAGTTTTTTAGAACATTTTCTTCAGCATATCCGAAGTTAATGTTTTCAATACTGATTTTTTCTGTGAAACTATCTTTTACGATTGCATTTTCTTTATTGGTAATGGTATTTTCAACTTCTAATACTTCAAATACACGTTCGGCTGCTGCTAAACCATTTTTAACTTGATAAGAAGCTTTTGAAATGGCTTTGGCTGGTGTTAAAATGTTATAAGCCAAACCTATATAGGTAATAAAATTAGATCCTTTTAAAGATTCTTCAACTAAAACTAGGTTTCCTCCGTAAACTAATAATACTCCAATTACTAAAATTCCCATGAATTCACTCATTGGAGAAGCTAAATTATTTTTCTTTCCAATCGAGATAGTTAATTGGTATAAACGATTGATGGAATCATTAAAAGTTTTAGCAAAATATTTTTCTGCATTGTAGCTTTTAACCACCTTTAAACCACCTAAACTTTCTTCCACAATCGAAATTAAATACCCATTTTCTTGTTGGGCTCTAGTTGATTTAGATTTTAAGCTTTTACCAATTTTTGAAATAATAAATCCAGAAACAGGAATAAAAAGAAATACGAAAACGGTTAATTTCCAGCTGATGGATATCATCGCAATTAACGAAAATAAAATGGTTAATGGCTCTTTAACAATTAGTTCTAAAACCATAAAAAATGAATTTTGAACTTCGTTTACATCGCCTAGCATTCGTGCCATTACATCACCTTTTCTTTTTTCAGAATAATAGGAAATTGGTAATGAAACAATTTTATTGAACATCTTTTCACGTAAATCGCGAAGAACGCCTGTTTTAACTTTTGTTAAGTGTTGTAATGCTAAATAATTAGATAAGTTTTTTAATAAAAAAGTTACTAATACTAAGGCTACAGTAAGCATTAATCCATATTGAATGCCATATTCAGTAGAATATTCGTTTACATAATAGGCAATATATTCTTGCCAATTGCTTAATGCATTAAAGATTCCATCGTAAATAGGTAGTTCAACTTTAGCTGTTTTTCTTTCGTCAGATCGGAAGAGC
>JAVFAE010000196.1:0-3504 GCA_034002605.1 Weeksellaceae bacterium
GCCGCTTCTACTAACCAAACAAAAGGGTGTCGTTTATAAACAATAAATTCATCCGTTTCGGGAATCATTAGAGTTTCTGCTACTATTTTTTGAAAATTTTCTTTTTCTGACTGAAAAAAACCAAATTTTTTGCGATTCAGAATTTTTTTATTTCGGGCACTCGATTCGCAAGGATATTTTAAAATCGAAGCTAAAGTGGCAAAAGTCAATCCTAAACCGGTTTGGTCTTTCCCGCTTTGTCGTTGTGTTAAAATCCGAATGGCATTAGCATTTCCTTCAAAATGAATGAAATCCGTCCATTCTTTATCTGAAAAACGTTGACGAAAAATTGTTTTTTCTCCGTTTTCATGGGTTTCTTTTCGTTCAAAAAAAGAAGCAATAGCATCTTCTCCTGAATGTCCAAATGCCGGATTTCCAACATCATGGCACAAACAAGCCGATGAAATCACATCGTATAAATTATAGCTGTAAAATTGTTGTGAAGTTTCGGTTAATTGTGTTTTAAAATTTTTGAAAATAAACTCACCTGCTAAACTTCCCAAAGAACGCCCAACCGAAGCAACTTCTAATGAATGAGTCAATCGGTTATGAACAAAAACACTTCCCGGCAAAGGAAAAACCTGGGTTTTGTTTTGTAATCGGCGAAATGCTGATGAAAATATAATCCGGTCAAAATCACGTTGATAATCGCTTCGTGTATCTTGAGTTTGATCAACATCCAAACGTTTTGAGGAATATATTTTATTTAAATCCGTCATCTAAGCTGTTTTATTTTTGGATTCAGAATATTTGGCTTTGATGATTTCAATTATAATTGGTAAAATGGAAATTAAAACAATTCCAATGACTACTGTTGAAAAATTATCTTTTATAATCGGCACATTTCCAAGAAAATAGCCAACTAAAGTAATGCCGACTACCCATAAAATTGCACCAACGACATTATAAGTAATAAAAGTGGCGTAACTCATTCGTCCGATTCCGGCTACAAAAGGTGCTAAAGTTCTGACAATGGGGACAAAGCGAGCAATTACAATAGTTTTACTTCCGTATTTTTCATAGAATGAATGAGTTTTATCGATGTGTTCTTGTTGAACGAATTGCTTTCCGAAAATCTTGATTTTTGTAACTTTCATTCCAAACTTCTTTCCAATGGAATAATTTAATGAATCGCCGGAAACAGCGGCTATGAGTAATAAAACAATAACGATTCCTACATTTAATTCGTTGGGTTGAGCAGCTAACATTCCGGCAGCAAAAAGTAAAGAATCACCCGGTAAAAAAGGCATAACGACTATGCCGGTTTCAATAAAAATGATGAGAAATAAAATGGCATAAATCCAATAACCGTAATCTCGGATGAATTCAGCCAAATGTGCATCAATATGCAGGATGAAATCAATTAATTCCATTTTCAGAAAATTTGTTGCGAAGTTAACGAGCTTATTTTAAAGGAAACTATTTTTGTGGAATAATTCACTGAATTTAACGTAATTTCAATGATTCTTGTCCGATTTTCATTCCGTTTTGATACAAGTCAATTTTGTATGTCCCTTTTGGAAATTCAAAATCTTCCCAATCAAATGAAATATTCTTTTTAGTTCCTTTTTGATAATGAAAAGATAATTTATCGGAATAAAAGACAGTTCCTAAAGACCAGGTTTCTAATTCTCCCGGGTTGGCATCTTTGAATTTACCTAATTTCCCGTCGGGCTTGTAAATTGCAATGTAAATTTCGGTTTCTCCGGATTCTACCCAAGCATTCGGGTCTAAATCAAAACTTACTCTGATTTTATCAATTCGTTTTGCTTTATCGGTTTCAATTTCTTTTCCGCTTTTTCTGACTTTTAAACCGGAAATTTGATAATTAGAAACCGAAAAAGTTGCTCGAAGTTTATTCTCAGAATCATCAGCACGTTTGGTTTGAATGGCTACTTCATTCGATAAATTTGCTTTTTCAAATTGCAAAGTATCATTTACTAAAGTTAAAGAATCATTTTTTGCTTTTAAAACTGCAATTTCCTCTTTGTACTGCCCGATTTCAGAATTAAGTGAATTGATTAAACTTTGAGCTTTTCGCAAATCAGATTCGGTAGCATCTTTTTTGTTTAGTAAAGATTGGATTTCTTTTTGTTTTTTCGCAATTTCCTCATCACGACGGTTTAACAAAGAATCTTTTTCGTTTAAATCGCGTTGAATCAAACTGAATTCAGAGTTTAAATTATCAAATTCTTGTTGTAAAATAAATTTTGCTTCTTCTGTATTTTTTAAATCTAAATTCAGATGTTCAATTGTTTCTGTACTTTTTTTATTTTGAGTAAGAATATAGGTTAAACTTCCCAACAAGGCTACTGCCAGAATAGCAATCAGAATATATTCTTTTTTTTTCGATGAGATTTTTGAAGAGGTATCGGTATAATTTTCGTTTTCGTTCGGATTTTCATTTGCTTCCATAAGAATGATTATTTAAAGTAGGTTATTTTTCTTTGAATTAAGTAAACCGGATGTTTGTTTTTTGAAATTTCGCACTGAATCCAGTTATTATTTTTATCAAATTCAAAGATAAAACTATAATTGTCAACTTTTTGAATTTTATAATTAAATTTTTGAACTTCGGTTAACCAACCCATTTCGTCATAGCGTTCAGTTTGGATGATTTTTCCGTTTTCATCTCTTGTTTCGTATAAATTTTTATAAAACTTTCCATATTCAAAAATTTCTGTAGTTTCTTTGTTTCCAATACTTGTACGAATTTTCACAACTTGTCCTTCTTTGTTGTTTTCATACAAAATTACTTTTCCCAAAGAACCGTTGTTATGGTAATTTTTTTCGCTGAGTAGATTGAAATTAGAGTCAAATTCATAAGTATTTTTGGAAAAAATTTCATCTTCCATCCAAAATATTTTCTCACTCAGATGATTTTGTACATTGTACACATAATTAGCAACCCAAAATTGGTTGGTTGTTCGCCCTGAATTGAATTCATCTATTCGGACTAATTGATTTTTTATGTAATAAAATTTCTTTTTTTGTGTAATTTTTCTTGGTTCTTCTCCATTTTGAATCAAAATTGTTTCTACTTTTTCAATTTGATTGGAAAAATTATAGTGATAAATTGTTTTATCAAAAACACCTAATTTTCCTCTGTAATCGGAATAATTTTCACTTAAAATAATTCCACCTTTTTCATTAAATTCCCAATAAACAGAATCAAATTGCTCACTGTCTAAAAATCCGGAAACAGCTGTTTCGTTGGGATTATAATATGATTTTGTAACTGATTGAAGGCTTTTCACTTTTCCAACTAAATTAAAGTCGGCTCTTTTGTATTGACCAAAAGAGAAAGTTGCTAAAAATAAAAAAAGAAGATTAATCTTCATTTCGTGTTTTTTTATAAAAATTAATAAGCCCGTTGGTCGAAGAATCGTGCGAATTAATTTTTTCAGTGGTTTTTAATTCAGGTAAAATTGTATTTGCCAATTGTTTGCCTAATTCTACGCCCCA
>JAVFAE010000197.1:0-3498 GCA_034002605.1 Weeksellaceae bacterium
ATCAACACAATGCGAATTAATTTTTTAACTTTATTATCCGTTTTAATCATCCTTGTTTCTTGTCAAAAAGAAACGACAAAAGAAGAAATTATCGAATCAACTGAATTAGCGGAAATAATCAATCCTAATGATTATGAGAGCTTTGGAGCTGACATCTCAATCGATGGCTTATTAACTGCCGCTGAAATGGAAAAAAAATATGCTGCAATGGAAATTGGTGATTCAACCGAAGTAACTTTCAGAAGTTCCGTTTATTCCGTTTGCCAGAAAAAAGGATGTTGGATGAATTTAGATTTACCTGAAGAAGAAGCAAAATCCTTTGTTCGTTTCAAAGATTATGAATTTTTTGTTCCAAAAGATGCTGCCGGAGCAGATGCTATCGTAAAAGGAATGGCCTATAAAAGTGAAACTTCCGTAGAAGAATTAAGACATTATGCAGAAGATGCCGGAAAAACTGCAGAAGAAATTGCAGCAATTACAGAACCTAAAATTGAATATACATTCATGGCAGAAGGCGTTTTGTTGAAAAAATCTTTGAATGAAGTTGCTGAAGATTAAATCTGTCCTTTTCATTTTATTGAATTTTGTTTTTATCACTTGTTCTCAAACTGAACTCCCTAAACAAGTGGAAAAAACAGAAGGAGAAAGTGCTTTTCAGGATTTGTATGAACTATCAGAAATGGCACTTTTAATGGAGGAAATGTATGCTGAATTAAAAGAAACTCGGGTTTTAATTCTTGATAATTCTGAATCACTAAAGAAATTTCCTGAAAAATTCAAGAAAATTCATACGGCTGAAATGTCGCAAGGATTTGAGAAAAATCAGGAATTTCTTAATTATGCCACTATTTATTTAGAAAAATTAGAACAATTTTATTCCGAAGAATCGAATTCTGTCACTAATTTCAATCAACTTGTTAATTCATGCATAGCTTGTCATAAATCCGATGCAGGATGCATTGGTCCGGTTGGTAGAATCAGTAAATTATTGATTAAACCAGCTGATTAAGACCAAAAGTATGTAAAACGATTTTGATATTTTCGTAGGTTTCAGCTACAATTTTCTCAATTTCTTCTTTTGATTTCCAAACCACTAAGTCAATACCTTCTTCAGTCTGAGGTATTAAAATTTCATTTTCACACGAAGTCATTTTATACCAATAAGTCGTTTTGAATTTTAATCCGTTTTGGTAATAAATATGGTAAGTAGTTGTAAGAAATTCGTTTAATTTCAAATTTTTAACACCACACTCCTCCTCTACTTCTCTCAATGCCGCAATTTCAGGTGTTTCTCCTTTTTCAACTTTTCCTTTCGGTAAATCCCATTTTCCCAATCGGTGAATGAATAAAATTTCTTTTTTTTGATTAAAAACAAGTCCGCCGGCAGCTTCTAAAGAATCAAAATGAGTTTTAAAAGAATTCCAAAGTTTTGCTAAATTGTGGTAATAAATATTCAATTCCATTGTGGAAGAATGACGAAGTAAATATAAAACTTCATCAAAAACACTTTCTACATTGAATTTAAATGATTTCATATTTTTTAACGGTGAATCCGTCAAAATGATTACCTTTTCGTTATAAAAAACTTTGTACATTTGAAACCATTTAAAATCAAATATACTAATTTCAACTGAGATGAATGTAGATACACCAAAAATTCGCTTTGCAAAGAATCAAAAAGAAGCTTTTGATTTTCTGTCCAATATGGAAAATTATCGGGATTTAATGCCGGATGATACTAAATCCTTTGATGTACATGAATCAGGAAAAGGCTTTAGCGTGCAAATTGGGAATTTACCGAAAGTAGGAATGAAATTAAAAGAAGCGATAGAACCTTCTCAATTAATTTTCGAGTCGCCTTCGCCAAATTTCGAATATTATCTAACCATAAACATCAGTGAATTGAATGCCGACGAATCTGAAATTTTTCTGAATTTTGAAGGGAAATTTAATATGATGATTGAAATGATGGCCAAAGGTCCTTTAACGAATTTCATTAATACGATTTCAGCTAATTTAGCGAAGGTTTCCTGATTTATTTTGTGAAAACAGCTAAAGCATTTTTTCCGGTTTGCCGGATGATTTCTTCTTCCGGTAAACTGTAAATTTCTGATAATTTTTTGGAAACCAATGTAATATAAGAAGATTCATTTCGTTTTCCACGATATGGAACCGGCGACAAATAAGGTGAATCCGTTTCCAAAACTATATTTTCTAAAGGAATTTCATTTAAAAACTGATCGATTTTTCCGTTTTTAAAAGTTAACACTCCTCCTATTCCCAATTTCATATTGAAGCCAATTGCTCTTTCAGCTTGTTCTTTCGTTCCGGTAAAACAATGAAAAATTCCGTATAATTCTTCATCTTTTTCCTCTTTTAAAATTTCAAAAATTTCATCAAAACTATTTCGACAATGAATTACAATGGGTGTTTTTTTCTCTTTCGCCCAAGAAATTTGCGTTTTAAATGCTATTTGTTGTTCTTTTAATGTAGATTGATCCCAATACAAATCAATTCCGATTTCACCTACCGCACAAAATTCTCTTTTATCCAACCATTTTTTGACGAATTGTAATTCTTTTTCAAAAGTTTCGGGTTGAACAGAAGTCGGATGTAATCCCATCATCAAATGAATATTTTCGTATTTGTTTTCCAAATCAAACATTCGTTGTGTATAAGAAGAATCTATGGCAGGAATATAAAAACGTTTCACTCCTGCATTAACTGCTCGTTGAATCATTTCATTTCTGTCTTCATCAAATTCCTCAGAATAAAGATGTGTATGCGTATCAATCAACATGATGAATTAATTTTTCTAATGTTTCTTTTTCGTGATGAAAACTGTTTATTGGGAATAAACTTTCCGCTTGTTCAATTTGTTTTTTCGTTTTAAATAAAAATTCTTTATAAGCCAAAGATTCCGGATTTAGGGGACGATGTGCTAAAGAAGAAATAATTTTTTGAGTGATTTTTATTTTCTCCAATGTTTTTTCTTCAAAATAAACCGAAGAAAATTTTTCCCAAATGTACTGAATCGCTAAATCATTCGGGTGTATGTGATCTTCTTTATAAAAACGATAATCCCGCAAATCGTCCATCATAATTTCATAAGCCGGAAAATAATCAACTTGTGCAAATTGAGAGGAAACTTCATGCAAAGCATTGATTAATCGTGATTTACTCCAATTATTTTCAATAAATCCATCCTTTAAATGACGTACCGGACTGATGGTTGTTATGATTTTTGCTTTAGGATTAATGTCCAAAATAAGGTTAAAACAGTTTTTTATTGAATTTTTCAATTGTAATTCTGTTAGTAAAGTTTTTTGAAATTGGGAAGCCGGTACTTTGTGACAATTTGCCACAATTAAATCCATTTCTTTAATTTTGTAAACCATTGAAGTTCCGAAAGTAAACAAAAAAATATCGGTTTTTTGAATAAAATCATTTGCTACTTCCAATTGAGAATTAATAGCATTCAAAGTTTCATTTAAACTA
>JAVFAE010000198.1:0-3458 GCA_034002605.1 Weeksellaceae bacterium
GAAAAATATGATGAGGATTGTTCCACACCACATTGAAAATCTTCTGAATATAATCGACAGGAACATCTTTGTGAAAAAGATCGCTCATCGAATTTATGAAAATCATCCTCGGCTATTTCCAAGTGTACGGCTCATTCAAAGTCTCAGGATGAAGAGTCAGCTTGAACCCGTTTTTGTATTTTTGCTGACCCATCGCCTTTAAACGGCGGGCCATCACCTCAGCGTAACAGTTTTTACAGCCATCTGAAATCTTCGTGCAACCCGTAACCGGATTCCAAGTCGATTCAGTCCATTCGATTTTAGTGGTGGTCATTTTTTGAAATAATCAATTAACTCTTTCTGGAATTCATCAATGTAATGTTTTCCTGCTATCCACTGGAAAGTGCAGAAAATCTCGTCAATTATCTCTTTTGAAAGTTCAATATAATTTTCAAGTTCATTAAATCCAAAAACTCTTTTTATCTCAATGCCATGACTCATTGACAATGGATAAACTGAAGCAATTGACCACCTATTAGATTTCGGAGGGGTTAATAATCTTTGGAATGTTTCAGTCATAACCCATTTAAACGCAATTTCTTCATTATTATCAACAACATTTCCATAAAACTGTTTTCCCAACATCAAAGATTTTGTCACAAATTCAATTATGTCTGGAAATCCAATCACTTTTTCTCCGTTTCTGCTTTTTTCGTCTATTAAATCTTCGATATAGGGCTCTCTTAAAATAAATAATCCATTTTTATTAATCGAAAAAACATCAACCATTTCTTTTTCAATAAAAGCCGAATGCCATCCATCCTGAAAAAAATATCCCCCCTGCGTTCTGGGAAAAGAATAATGATTCCCAACTTTTATTGGTCTGAATGTGTCTGATATTTGTGGAACAGGTTCAAATCGTATTTTTTCCTTTACTGGGAACATTACAAAATCATACCACCCGCAATTTTCAGGCAGTTCAATAGATTTATTTTTCAGATCAAATTCAAAATGTTTTTCAAACTCTGAATATTTTGCAAAATTATTCTTGTCATCAAAAACTGAATGAATGATTCTTCTTTTAACCATTCTGGGTATTTCAATTCTTTCCGGGAAATAATTTTCATATCTCTTTTTATCAATCAGCAGTCCAAGTTTATTTATTTTCTTAACGGTTTCGTCAAGTTCCTTTTTGAATAAAGGTTTATTTGAATCATCATGCGATTGTGGGTTTAAAATATAATTTTTAAATTTCATAAGGTCATCAATTATTTGTTTTGCATCAACATCATTTGTACAATTCTTTTCAAAATTCTCAACAGCAGTGATCAGTGTCTTTATTCTTCCTTTGATCTCTTTTAAATTTTCATTGGATTCATCTTTCTCAGCAAATTCTTTGATATTTGGCTGTTTAGCAAAACCCTGTGCCTTTCCGGCAAGTTCTTTATAAACATCTTTCACTTCAATTCTATGAACAAGATCTTCCAATGATAAATGATCATTACATGGCTGAATGCATACAGATTTTTTCAGAAGTCTTTCAAGTTCTTTTCTTAAATAGTTTGCACACGCTGAATAATCTCTGTTAATCAAATATTTTTCAGCTTTCTGAAAATAATCAATATTTGGAATAACATAAGGTTTTTCAATCTCTAATCTGTCATCAACATACATTTCAAAATTTTTCCATTCACCCGGTTTTTCCATGTCTTTAATATATTCAAATAGCACTTTATCGTGAGTAAAAATGAATATCTGAAAATCCGCAAATTTTTCATAAATTGCTTTTAGCAAACCATATCTGTTACTCATGTCAAGACTTATTAAAATGTCATCAAGGAGCAAAATCTTTAAAGCTCCTTCTTCAAGAATTTCAGAAAGTTTTTTTATTGCTGAAAAATATATTGCACATGAAATTGCTGTGAGGCGGGCTTCATTGAATATTCCTTCATAATTCTGAGAAAGCTCCCGTTCTTTCCAAAGAATTTTTAAAATGGCAACTGTTTCTGATTTTCCTTCCACAAACTTTTCATCAAAAAAGAAACTTTCAATTGTATAGTCTGTGTCAAGAAGTTTAAGAAAGTCATTAATTTCTTTTATTAATTCTACATTCAATATGTTTTTGAGTTTTTCATGATATTCAGATGGCTTAGTAATATCTGAAAGAACTTTACCATCTTCAACAGGATAGGAACGGAGGATCTGTTTTAGAACTGGAAGAATATTTACAGACTCACCAATATTCATTGAAAAGTGAATTTTCAAAAGCTGTTTGTAGTCAAGGAATGGATTATAAACACTCAGTTTTTTCACAAAATAGAACGGCTCATCTATAGCTGTGCTTTCATTAATTATCAAATCTTCTGATTCGTTGTTATCAAATAGATAGGTTATTGAAACGGGTTCGTCGCTAAAAATATTGACATCTTTTTCGTTGACTTTTCCTTTTGAAAGTATTTCCAGAGCTTTGAAAACAGAGCTTTTGCCACTTCCGTTTTCACCATAAATAAGAGCATTTTTGCCTTCAAAATCAAACGATTCTTCTTTCTGAAAAAACCGGAACGATTGAATTTTAAGCTTAATAATTTTTGTTGAAGGACCGTCAGTCATGTTTCCCCCTGTTTATTATTTCAACCTCTTTAACCACTCTGCTGTAAATGAGACCTCTTTGAACAACCTTATCTTCTTTAAGTTTAAAATAAAGTTTCTCCATTTTTTCTTTGTTTGGTTGTTCAAAATCGGGTGTAAGGATGTTTTTTACGCTCTCAGTTATATAACAGGAATTATTTTTCATTGATTCTTCAAAATAGAGGTCATAAACCATGTTGTCAATCACCTGCTCAAAGAAATTTGCTTCTTTTTCATGCCCGCTTTCTTTCGCAAAAAGTATAAAATCAACCATCATTTCAAACGGTTTCTCTTCATTTTTTGCGGGATAATGAATCATTAAAGGCTCAAGAGCTTGTACGCTTATTATTAAATCGCCGGTGCCCGTTTTCGGTGAAATTTTGAACAATTCCCAGTTAAGAACTTTGCTATTTAGAAGTGCTGTAAGATATTTGGTTTTTTCACCGATTAAAAAACATGTACTATCCAAAACCAGCTCGCCCAAATTTGAATGACAAAATCTCTAAATTGAACCTATTCTTTTCCACACGATCTTCTCTTTCTCAAATTCATCGACATAAGCACAGTTTCTAAGGTTGTATGGTGTGCTTCCCTGGTCGCTTCTTTTATATAAACCAGGAGCTTTCTGTGCTTTTTCTCCGAACTCTCCATTTTTTCGTTTTTCTTCAACATCTTCGAGATGTCGTTTTATTGCAGGATAGTTATTCACATCAATTCTTGGAACATCTTTGTATCCAGTATGTGTATTTATCAACCACTGATCTGCAAATTCGGCTTTGTATTTTTTGATGTCTCTGCCACGGAGGATCGGTTTGAGTATTTCTGCTGATTTCGGATCTTCTTTTATAAGT